>JAIWEW010000030.1:0-10882 GCA_048632005.1 bacterium | reverse complement strand
ATCGCTGTCGAGGTCGATACCAGGATGGCTGCAGCCCTGCGGGAAGCCTTGTTACCCTGGCCCAATGTCACCATTATTAATTCCGATATCCTGGAGAGTGACCCAGCATCGCTTATCGGCGTTGAGACCCGCTATAAGGTAGTAGGCACCCTCCCTTATTATATAGCCACGGCAGTGCTGCGCCACTTTCTAGAGGCAAAGATTAAGCCTCTTTCTATAGTAGTTACTGTGCAAAAGGAGGTAGCCCAGGCAATAGCTGCTCCGCCAGGCAAAATGAGCTTACTAAGCGTTAGCGTGCAACTTTACGGTAAGCCTACTATCGTTGACTACATCCCACCGCAAAGCTTCTACCCCCCACCGAAGGTGGACTCTGCCATTGTGCGCGTTGACCTATATGAGCGTCCTCTGGTAGCCATAGCGGATGAAGCAGTATTCTTTAGTATTGTGCGCGGTGGTTTCTCGGCGCCGCGCAAGCAACTGCGTAATTCGCTGGCGCTGGGTCTTGAGATGTCGACAGGAGAGGCTACAGCCCTGCTGGAGGAGGCGGGTATTGGCCCGAAGCGACGTGCGGAAACTTTGAACCTTGAGGAATGGGCTATGGTTTACCGGGTATTCGTAGAGAAGCGATGATAACCGTCCCCGCATATGCGAAGGTTAACCTTACCCTTGAGGTGTTAGGTAAACGTGCCGATGGCTACCACGAAGTTGCCACCGTCCTTCAGGAAATTGAACTCAAAGATACGCTTTCCTTCGAAAAACATCGTGGGATAATCATCGATTGTGACTATCCTGATCTGGCGTTTCCCAGACCTTCCAGAAAGTATAAAAAGAACATGCCCCTCACTGAGCCGGGTGAGAGCAATCGAGCTACACCAAAAAAACATAAAGAATCCACAAATCTGGTGCTAGAGGCAGCGAAACTGCTTCAACAAGTAACTGGTTCGCGGAAGGGAGCAGCGATCTCTATCGAAAAGGGAATTCCGATCGCTGCGGGACTGGGGGGGGGTGCCAGCGATGCCGCGGCGACTCTGCGAGCCCTTAACGATCTCTGGGAATTGGAACTACCGCTGGATCAACTTCTGCAGTTAGCATCGAGGCTTGGCTCAGATATCCCCTTCTTCCTCTATGGAGGCACCGCCTTGGGAGAAGGGCGCGGCGAGGGGGTTAGCCCGCTACCTATCTTCCCCCCTTCATGGGTAGTGCTCTTCAGGCCACCAGTTGCCATTCCATTGAATAAAACGGAATACCTCTACACCTCACTGGATCCATCATGCTTTAACGAAGGACAATTCACCAGCAGAATGGTGGCGTTGCTTCGTCAGGGAGATGAACCCCCACTCTCTTCGTTATACAACGCTTTCGAAATGATTGCCTTTACCGTCTATGCCGGACTGGAAGAGCATTGGCGTCATTTTTCAGCGCTTGGTGCCGATAATATTCACCTAGCAGGCTCGGGTCCCACCCTTTTTACCATCGTTCGGGATATGGCTCAAGGAGAAGGACTGCATAGCTCCCTTTTAAGTAAGGGGCTGGAGGCTTATCTTGTTCAAACCATGGCGGGGCGTTAATGCCGTTGTGGCAGTATTGGTTCGCCACATCTCCCGGATGTCAGAGCTAAGCGGGACGAAGAGGTGGCTGCTTTTATCTTTTATCGTTGCCCTGTACTTTCTCTTTAGCTATGCCATCTTTCGCCTATGGCCATATATGGGAGAGTTTGAGCAGTATGGCTATCTTGGCGCCTTTCTAGTTGCATTCATCGCCAGCATCTCCATAATATTTCCAATACCCGGTATCATTCTAGTACTAGCTATCGCCGCCAACCCTGATCTGAACTGGGCTTTGGTGGCACTGGCAGCGGCAATAGGTGGGGGACTGGGGGAAACTACGGCATATCTTGCTGGCTACGGTGGTGCAGTGGTCATCGCTCCCGGCCAATCAAAGTGGTATGAAAGGGCGGAGAAATGGATGAAGCGTTACGGTAGCGCGACCATATTTGCCTTTTCGCTTTCCTGGCTTCCTTTCGACATCGTGGGTATTGCTGCGGGAGCATTGCGGTTTCCCTTCTGGAAGTTCCTGCTGGCGACCCTTGCTGGACGTTTGCCACGGACTTTGCTCGAGATATATCTGGCCCGTAGAGGATGGGAAATATTGAGCGATAATACGTGGTGGAGTGGCCTTGCATGGTGGAGCTGGGTTATCATCGGTGTTGGTATGACGGTTATTATAGGAGGTATCATATTTTTTATAGTATGGCAGCGCCGGAGGGCGCGACTATGATTCGAGTGGCAGCTGTAGGCCGATGCGGGGCTTTTTATAGTGAAATCGATGCGTAATTGTTCACCTGTAAAGAAAGGCCTGGAGGCTTAACTTGTTCGAATTATGGCGCAGTGTTAAAGCTTCCTTGATTAGTATAACTCGCCGCATCTACCAGCCAAGGGAATTAAGCGGAAGGACGAGGTGGCTGCTGGGGGCTGCGATATTTATCCTGGTTGCGATTATTTGCTATGCCGTATATCGCCTCTGGCCCTCTATGGAAGGATTTCATGAGTATGGTTATCTTGGCGCCTTTCTAGTTGCATTAATCACCGGAAGCACTGTTATTTTCCCCTTGCCCGGCTTCGCTATCATTGCGGTTATCGCTGCCAATCCTGATCTGAACTGGGCTTTGGTGGCACTGGCAGCGGCAATTGGTGGAGGGCTGGGGGAATCTACCGCATACCTTGCCGGTTATGCTGGGGCGGTATTCATCACCCCAAAGCAGTCAAAGGTATATAAAATAGCGGAGAGCTGGATGAAGCGTTACGGGACTGCGACTATATTTCTTTTCTCCCTTACCCCGCTTCCCTTCGACATCGCCGGCATCGCTGCTGGAGCAGTACGGTTTCCCTACTGGAAATTCCTGATGGCGACCATTGCAGGACGTTTGCCGAAGACATTCATCGGTGTCTATGTAATCTATAAGGGGTGGCAGTTAGTGCCTCGCTATTGGGACACATGGTGGGACACGTGGACCGGAATAGCGTGGTGGGGATGGGTTATCATCGGTATTAGTATCGCAGCTGTTATAGGGAGTGCCATAATGCTGTGGCTACTATGGCGGCGCTGGCAGGCATTAAAATGATTTGCATAGCAGGATCGATAGATATAGTAGCTAGTGTTGCCAGAACCGAAGCGAAGCTTACGGGATATTCTAGTGTATGAAACCTTTGTTTCCCTTGACTTAGAGACCACGGGGCTGGACCCATCTAGCGATGATATTATCGAGATCGGGGCGGTTAAGTTTTGTGGTGACGATGTAGTAGACACCTTTCATACTATGGTGAAGTCTTATAGCAAATTGCCCTACCATATTCAAATACTAACCGGAATCACCAACCGTGAGGTAGAGGCTGCTCCACCGTTGGCGGCGGTTCTCGATGCTCTTATCTCCTTTCTCGGTGATTATCCAATTATAGGACAGAGCGTTGCATTCGATCTCGGTTTCCTTTCTGAAAAGGGGGTTAATTTACAAAACAGAATATTTGACACTTTTGAGCTGGCCACCATCCTGCTGCCGACACTTCCTGATTATAGCCTCTCTGCAATAGCTGAGGTGCTTGGCATTTCCTCTTCTATTAATCACCGCGCTCTACCGGACGCCACAACGGCTAAGGATGTATTCCTGGCGCTTCTCGATAAAGCCAGGGCTCTCGACTCCTCTATTATTGCTGAGCTTGATCGGCTCAGCGGGGAGATGGATTGGCCTCTGGCTGACCTCTTTCGCCACATATCAGGGGAAAAGCTAGGGGATGTCTTCGCTCAAGTGGGTGAACTACCTATCGGTATCATCGGTAGAGAGCGAGAAGAGCGACTCATTCCCACTTCAGAGCGGAAACTTTTAGACTTGGATGAACTGACCCGAATATTAGGAAGCGAGGGCCTGGTAGCGCGATCTCTTTCCCAATTCGAATATAGACCGGAGCAGGTGACGATGATGCAAGCGGTAGGGGAAGCGCTGAACGAAGGTAATCGCCTCATTGTGGAGGCGGGCACTGGAACTGGCAAGTCTATCGCCTATCTACTGCCGGCTATCTTTTTCTCCCTGGGAAATGGTGTTCCTGTGGTTATCTCCACAAATACTATTAACCTACAGGAGCAATTGATAAGCAAGGACATCCCCGACCTGGCAAGAGCGCTAGCAAACGGGTCCCTCCGGTATACGCAGCTTAAAGGACGAAATAATTATCTCTGTCTCAGACGATGGAATTTGCTGAGAAGGAGCCAGGCTCTATCCATGGATGAGGTTAAACTTCTGTTGCGTACCCTGGTTTGGCTGGCAACTACCTCGACCGGGGATAGGGCAGAACTTAGTCTTAGAGGAGAGGAGCTCTCTACCTGGAGTCGGGTTTATGCTCAGGGTGAAAGCTGCCTTGGAGTCCGTTGCCCTTATCAGAAGCAAGGGCACTGCTTCCTCTATCAGGCGAGACGAAAGGCGGAAGGGGCTCATCTTATTGTTGCGAATCATGCCCTTTTACTCTCGGAGATTGCCACTGGGAGCAATGTACTGCCTGAGTATAGCCATGTCATCATCGATGAGGCACACCATCTTGAGGAAGATGCAACGGAGCAATGGGGCTTTGAGGTGAGAGAACGCGACGTGAGCGGCTATCTAAATCTCTTAAGCGAAAAAAGTGGAGGGGTAGGGGATGATCATTATATCGGGCTTCTTTTCGAACTGGACGGCCACTTCAGAGGGAGCTCAGTTTCGACATCCAGTCAAAAGGAGATAGAAGAGTTTGCTCAAAGCATTCATCGCAGTGTGGAACATGGCCATGACCGCGTACTCGAGTTCTTCGATGTCCTCTGGCGTATCATGGAAACTCATACTGAGGGTTATGGAACGTATGAGCGTCGATTGCGCCTTACCAAGGAGGTGTACAGCCAGCCGGAGTGGAGCAAGGTAGCACTCGCCGAGGAGAACCTGAGCCTTGCACTGACGGAAATCGATTCCGGTCTTAATCGTCTTTATGCTATG
The DNA here is from genome assembly GCA_048632005.1 of bacterium. GTDB lineage: Bacteria > Chloroflexota > Dehalococcoidia > E44-bin15 > E44-bin15 > JAAXQM01. The sequence goes on along the minus strand of JAIWEW010000030.1, from coordinate 5,868 downwards.
ATCGAGCCGCTATCCGATATTCTGGACTATGAAAATCTTATAGTCGAGCTTTCATCCATAATATTTCGCGGCGGGGAGCTGCGCCAGCGGATAAAATCCGCGGTCTATGAACAGGGGGATGGGGAGAGCGAAAAATGCGAAATGATCTTCTGGCTCTCTTTGAGGGGCGATATCCTTGCCCTGTGCGCAGCACCGCTTCACGTGGGGCAGGTTCTGGAGGAGTATCTCTTCTCTCGGAAGGAATGCGTGGTGCTCACCAGCGCTACGTTAAGCACTGAGGGTCACTTCGAATATATAAAGAGGAGGCTGGGGCTTGAAGACACCGTAGAGCTCCTTCTGGGATCCTCTTTCGATTACATGAATGCTGCTCTTGTATATATCCCGGATGACATTCCCGAGCCAGGCCGGTCAGGATATCAGCAGGCAGTGGAGCGGGTTTTAATCGACCTCTGTCGTACTACCAGGGGAAGAACTCTCGCTCTTTTCACCTCCCATGCGGCGCTGCGGGCAAGCGTTGAGGCGATCCGTACACCACTCCAGGAGGAGGACATCCTTGTGCTGGGGCAGGGATTGGATGGATCTCCCCGACAGCTTCTCCAGGCTTTCAAAGCCAATCCCCGAGCAGTGCTCCTGGGTACCGCGAGCTTCTGGGAGGGTATCGATATAGTGGGCGAATCGCTTAGCGTACTGGTGATGGCGAGACTTCCTTTCAGTGTACCTACCGACCCGGTATTCGTTGCCCGCTCCGAGCTTTTCGATAACCCCTTCAATGAATATACCCTGCCTCAGGCAGTTCTAAGGTTCAAACAGGGATTCGGACGCTTAATACGCACCAGGAGCGACCGAGGGGCGATAGTGGTACTTGACCGCAGAATCAAATCGAAATACTACGGCGCTGCCTTCCTCCGATCGGTACCCCGCTGCGTGGTAAAAAGCGGCCCAGCTCGTCAGACTTCTGAAGAAGTAGCAGCTTGGCTGGGTGGGATATAGGTAGTTAATATTTATGAGACTGCTGAAATACTATCAATCAACCCCCTATATCCCCCAATCTTGGGGGGCTTCTAAATCCGGGGGACACCCCCAGACCACCGGCAGGAAATATCCTGAAACTATTTTTCAGCGGTCTATCTAGTATCGAACTACGGGTTTTATCAATCGCGCTTAAGGCGTCCTAAAGTCGCCCTCTATACTACCTCCAGCATCCTGTCCACGGCAGACTTTGCTCTGAGGCGGATTTCCTCCGGAACCTTAACCTCAGGGGCCATCTCCTGCAGGGACCAGAGAACGTTCTCCAGAGTGATTAGCTTCATTCGGGGGCAGACCGCCTGCTCGGAGGCGGGGATGAATCTCTTATCCGGGTTTTCTTTTCGCAGCCGATGAAGTATTCCAATTTCGGTTCCAACGATAATATCTACGGCAGCGGTGTCACGTGCAAATCTACATATGCCCCCCGTGCTGAGAACCTCATCGGCAAGGGCAGTTACCTCCGGCGTGCATTCAGGGTGAACAACTACCTTAGCCTGGGGATACTCCTGTTTCAGTCGGGTTATATCCTGCGACCTTATTCTTGCGTGGGTAGGACAGAAGCCAGGCCATAGGATCATCTCCCTACCCGTCTTGTCGGAGACAAAATAACCCAGATATTGATCGGGTACAAACAGAATCCTTCCTTGCTCTGGCAGGTTTCTAACAATCTTAACCGCGTTGGCAGACGTACAGCACACATCCGATTCCGCCTTGACATCAGCGGTGGAGTTGACATAGCAGACAACCGTAACTTCAGGGTACTCTTCCTTTTTCTGTCGCAGGCCTTCAACGGTAACCATATTAGCCATGGGGCATCCTGCTTGGAGATCTGGCAGCAGGACTCTTTTATCAGGGCAGAGAATAGAGGCTGTCTCTGCCATAAAATGAACCCCGCAGAAAACAATAACCGCGGCACCTGTCTGAGCCGCCTTCTGGCTTAACTCAAGTGAATCGCCCACGAAGTCTGCGATATCCTGAATCTCGCCCAGTTGATAATTATGGGCGAGAATAATGGCATTTTTATCCTTCTTCAGATGCAGTATTTCCTCTATTAACCTGGCGTCTACATCTAAATTGTTAATCACCGATTACCCTCCAGCTCTCGGTATAGACATTCATCTTCTTACCTCTGACAAAGCCAATTAGGGTTACGCCAAGACGGGCAGCTAGATCAACTGCCAGGTCGGTAGGTGTAGATTTGGAGATGACTATAGGGATGTTCCTTCTCGCTATCTTTAGTATCACCTCTGAGGATATCCTGCCACTGGAGATCACCATCCGGTTATCCGTGGGTATATCCTCCAAAATACACCTGCCAAAGATTTTATCGATGGCGTTATGCCTTCCTATGTCCTCGGCGAATATCAGAATGTCCTTGTTGTCACACAGAGCAGCGCTATGAACCCCATGCGTTTCTCTGTAAATCTGAGAACTCTGCTGAAACCCCCTGGCCAGGGTAAAGATATCAACGGCTGATACTCTCATCTCAGACTTAACCTTCTCCTGATTTACTGTATCGGCAGCGCGATAAAAAGAAGCCCCGCTGCCGCAACCAGAGGTAATCAGCCGCTTGAATACAAGGTCTGCGGCCTCTAATTTATCACCCTCGGTTTCCACACGCACCACACCCCGTTGTTCATCGAGGATGATTTTCTTGATCCCTTCTTTATTTTGAATCAAACCCTCGGAGGATAAAAAACCAATAGCCAGATACTTCAGGTCTTTCGGCGTACAGAGCATGGTTACAAGCTCCTGGTTGTCCAGAATAATGGTAAGGGGAAACTCCCTGGCAACGACGTTCTTGACTTTGCTCCTACCCTCTTCAGTAACCCGCAGGATAGTAAACTCTCGTACCTCGTCCATTATTCCTGGTATACCTTTAACTGGTCCCCAACTTTTAACACACCACCACAAATCACCCTGGTAAATATCCCCTCTGTAGGCATTACACAAACTCCTGCCTGTCGATAGATAGCGCATGGGGTGTGGCACTCTTTGCCAATCTGTGTTACCTCCAATACGACATCTTCGTTGATGTAGATCATGGTACCTACCGGTAGGGATACCAGATCGATCCCCTCGGTGGTAATGTTTTCAGCGAAATCACCAGGGCCTACTTTCAGACCGAGTGCAAGCATCTTGTCGATGCTCTCCTGCGCCAGAAGGCTTACCTGCCGATGGGTACAGCAGTCAGCATGGGCATCGCCAACGAGTCCAAAGTCCTCTTTGAAGAGCCCTTCGATTACCGCTTTCTTTCTAGTGCCCTTCTCCTCGCTGCTACATACTGCGACTATCTTTGGCACATTTTCACCAATCTGTCGATCTCATTCCGCCGGTTCAAAGAAAGATATAAGTTGGAGGATCTTTTCTGATTCAACGGGATCATTTGATTTCACCGTTATATCGAACACGTGTAGACCTGACATACCCATTTGTTGCACGGTCTCCGTTTTTACCAATACAGAGCTTTTATCACCAGGCTGCAATGTTGTAGGACCTACAACTTTGGGTTTGCCCGGTCAGCATCCTTCCAGGACCTTTATCCCCACATCATTAATTATGAGCGGTGCGTCGCCCTCGTTTGTAAAGTTAAAGCTATAATCCAGTACAAAGCCTGCGGGCACTATTCCCACATCAACAATTTCTTGATCGAAGTGGATCACAGGCTGGCCAGTTGAAGGCTCGCTATCGCCGCAGGCAGTTAATCCCAGCGTTACCAACAGTAACACGCTTAGGATCGATATCGGTACAATACGTTTCATTTTTCCTCCTTTATAGGCAATTGGTTATATTTCCATTTATCTGTATTAATAGAGACTGCTGAAATAATCTCAATCAACCCCCTAATCCCCCTTGGGGGACTTTTAAAGATGGGGGACACCCCCAGACCCCCGGCAGGAAGTATACTGCACCTCTTTTCAGAGGTCTTTAATAGTTTAACCTGGCTGTTGCAGAGCGCTATAGAAGGCGTTCCAGAAGGGGTCCACCTTTGGATGTTCCAGCTTCCTCTCCTTCCCTCCTTCTACCAGTGTCATGCCCTGACTTGGATCTACAAGCTCGCCCACAACTGATGAGGCGATTCCTTTTTTAGTCAGAACCTCGATCACCTCTTCAGCCTTGTGCTCACGACAGGCAATTATCAATGTGCCCTCGCTAATGGCAGCATAAGGGTCTATGTTAAAATACTGGCATATCTCCGTTACACAGTCCTCGACCACGATCCGTTCCTTATCTACTCTCGCTCCCAAATCCGCTGCCTGAGCGATCTCGTATAGGCCGCCCCATATGCCGCACTCGGTGGCATCGTGCATTGCGGTGACTCCATTATCCCTTACCCCCACGTTTACCGCAGTCATGGCATCCTCCACCACAGACATCTTGTAAAATATATCCTGTGCCCGTTGGCTGAAGTCAGCCCCGAATTCCTTTTCTATGAGACCAGGGAACATAGTAGCGAAGATGCCTGTTGCCTCGATAGCCGGTCCCTTGGTGATTATTATCTTGTCTCCGGCCTTTGCCATCTTAGGGGTAACGTATTCATTCTTCTCACCCACGCAGAGCACAGTTGCGCCACCTACCATTGGGTAATGGCAGTTTTCATACCTCGCGGTGTGACCGCAAACGATGGAGATACCCAGATTTTCACACTCCCGATGCATCGTATCCCAAACAATTTCCAGCTGTTCTTTGGTTATCTCCATGGGGAGATTCAGGTCTATGGCTATGAAGCAAGGTTTCAGTCCGCTTGTCACCGCATCTGAGGCCAGGATGTGAATAGCAAACCACGCAGCCCTCTCCCATCCATATTCGGGTACGATAAATACAGGGTCCGTGGTCAAAGCCACAGCCTTGTCTCCAATCTCCACGATACCTACATCTACGCCGTTTTGAGGGCCCACCAGCACCCTTTCGCTGTTAGCACCCAGTCGGGGGAATATTATTTCATTGAAGATTTCAGGCGATATCTTACCGATTTCAGGCAGTTCGCTCACTTTGACCTTCCTTCGATTTATTTAGATAATCATCGATGGCGGATTTGAGCGCCTCCTCGGCCAGTACGGAGCAGTGCATTTTAATGGAAGGAAGTCCACCCAGCGCCTCAGCTACCGCTCGATTTGATATTTTAAGTGCTTCCTCAACTCTCTTTCCCTTCACCAGTTCGGTAACCATACTACTGGTGGCAATGGCCGCTCCGCAGCCAAAGGTCTTGAACTTAGCATCTACGATGATGCCATCCTCCACCCTGATATAGAGCTCCATGACATCGCCGCACACCGCGTTTCCCACATACCCGATACCGTCAGGGTTCTCTATCTCCCCGACATTCCTGGGGTTTTTGAAGTGCTCCATTACCTGCTCGCTATACATCATTCACCTATCTGCTACTCTTTAACATCGGAGACATAGCGCGTAGCCTGGCGATGATCCCTGGCAATACTTCGAGGACACGGTCGATATCCTCTTCGGTAGTCTCACGCCCCAGGCTAAACCGAAGCGATCCATGAGCCAGCTCTTGCGGGAAACCCATTGCCAGAAGCACGTAAGATGGCTCCAGGCTGCTGGAACTGCAGGCAGAGCCGGTGGAGGCAGCGATTCCCTCAAGGTCAAGATTAAGAAGCATAGATTCTCCCTCTACAAACTCAATACTCACATTGACATTATTGGGCAGTCGCTGTGTAGGATGGCCGTTAAGATGTATATGCTCTATGCGCTCCATCATACCTTCTATCAATTTGCTACGAAGATGAACCAGGTGTTTCGCTACGCTGTCCATTTCCCTCTGTGCTATTTCCGCCGCCTTACCGAAGCCAACAATAGCAGGGACGTTTTCGGTTCCCGCTC
>JAIWEW010000029.1:0-10883 GCA_048632005.1 bacterium | reverse complement strand
CAGGCCGGATGGTGACAGCCCAGTCAAGCCGGATGGTGACAGCAGAACTCCGCCAGCGGGGGACACCCTCATACCCCCGCCAGAGGGGATTCCCCAAGGGATATTGAAACAAGTTCAGCATGACAACAACGGACACCCGACTCTGACACATTGGGGGTCGGGGTACCCCTTTTTCAGCGATCTCCTTGATATTATGTAATTATGAGATGTACCTGAAATTCGGTTCTAACAAGTTCGAAAGGGGTTTGCAAAAGAAGGGGCCAATATGGTATATTTAGTCGTCAGATTCACCGATTTATAAGGAGGAAACAATTGGGCGAGAATCTAAAGGGTAAAAATGCTGTAGTAACCGGTGCCGCCGGCGGTATCGGGCGGGAGATATGCCTGGCCCTAGCCAGGGAAGGGGCCAATATCGTAGTAAACGATATCGGTGCGGGTAGGGACGGCAGCGGTGCTGAAGCGACGCCTGTAGACAATGTTGTCGACGAGGTTAAAAAACTGGGCCGCGATGCGATAGCCATCTACGATTCGGTTGTCGACTTCAATGCTGCGCAACAGATAATACAGAGCTGCGTGGACAAATTTGGACGCATCGACATACTGGTCAATTCTCACGGCAACCTGCGGGACCGGATGATATGGAACATGACCGAGGATGAGTGGGACTCGGTAATGTTGGTCCATCTAAAAGGTACCTTTAATACCTGCCGCCATGCCTGCGTGTTTATGCGGGAGCAAAGATATGGCCGCATTATCAACGTCACATCAGACGCATGGCGCGGCACGATGGGACATGTCAACTACGGCGCGGTTAAGGGCGGCATTGTGAGTCTCACCCGCTCCATCGCACGTGAGATGGGGCGCTATGGGGTGACCGCCAATTCCTTCGCCCCGATCGCCGCCACAAGGATGACGCTGAACGATGAGGTCGTAAAGGGCACATGGAAGAGGGTTGAAGCCGGGGTTATGACCAAGGAGCAGGCTGAGCAGGTACTGAATATGCCCGGGCCTGAGCATATACCACCGATCATCGTCTACCTTGCCACCGATCAGGCTGCAAATATAAATGGACAGGTATTTCATGCCGAGGCTGGCAGAGTGGGTATATACAGCGAGCCGGTAGAGGTAAGAGCTATCTACAAATCGGAAGGGGTATTTACCACAGACGAGCTAATCAATTCGGTGCCCAAGACCCTGATGCAGGGCTACATCAACCCTGCTCCGCCACAACCGGAGAAGGACAAAAAAGCCACATAGTTTAGCCATTGAAGACACGGGGCAACAAACGGATAGCATGAAAACCGGTATAGTATCATACGGTGCATATATTCCCATATACCGCCTGAAGCGGGACGAAATTGCCCGCGCCTGGAGCCGCGGTTCTATGGGAGGCGAAAGGTCCGTAGCCAACTATGACGAAGATAGTGTGACTATGGCTGTGGAAGCCGTAATCGACTGCCTGAAAGATAGCGATCGACAGGGCGTAGATGGTCTATATTTTGCCTCGACTACACCACCCTATCGCGAGAAGCAATCGGCAAGCCTGATCGCCCTCGCCGCTGACCTGCGCCGCCAGATCTTCACCGCGGACTTCACCGACTCCCTGAGATCAGGGACGATGGCGCTGCGGGCAGCGCTCGATGCGGTCAATAGTGGATCGGGAAAGCGGGTCATGGTCGTCGCTGCTGATGGCCGTATGGGTCAGCCACAATCGGACTATGAGCAGAGCTTTGGCGATGGCTCCGCTGCCCTGCTTATTGGTGATGAGGACATCGCCTGCGAGATCGAGGGCAGCTACTGTCACACCGATGACATTCTGGATACATGGAGAACGGAGAGCGATACCTTTACAAAAAACTGGGAGGATAGGTTTATCCTCAGCGCAGGATACGCCCGTAATACCAGAGAAGCCATATCCGGCATCATGGGGAAATATAACCTGACGCCGTCAGATATTACCAAAGCAGTCTTTTATGCCCCCGACGCGAGGAGACACTCCGAAACGGCGAGAGCCATGGGTTTTGACCCCAAGACCCAGGTTCAGGACCCGATGTTTGCTACGGTAGGCAATACCGGCGCTGCTTTTGCCTTAATGATGCTCGTCGCTGCATTAGAGGAGGCCAAGGCAGGGGATAGAATCCTGTTCGCTAACTATGGCGATGGCGCTGACGCCTATATTCTGCAGGTAACAGAGGAAATCGAGAGGGTTCGGGACAGGCGCGGGATTAAACGTCACCTGGCCTCCAGGATTAACCTTTCGAACTATGAGAAATATCTTCGCTTCCGCCGCCTTATTCCTCTCGAGTCACAGGCCCGGGAGGGGGCTAACGCCTTTCCCCCGGTGGCATGGCGGGAACGGGAGCAGCTAATCAGCTTACATGGCTCCAGGTGCAAGTGCTGCGGCCGGACCTTTCACCCCATGCAGCGGGTATGCATCTATTGCGGAGCCAAGGATGAGTATGAGGGTGTCAGGCTCTCCGACAGACAGGGTATCCTCTATACCTATACCGTGGATAATCTGGCACTCAGCAGTGACCCACCGACAGTCGTGAGCAAGGTACATCTTGAGGACCAGCTTGCAGGAGGAGAGAACCAGAAAGTCGGGGTGTACTGCCAGATGACTGACCGTGACGTGGATAAAGTCAAAACGGACATGCCGGTAGAGATGACTTTCCGTAAAATGCACGACTCAGGGGGAATGCATACGTATTACTGGAAATGCCGGCCGCCACGAGAACCGTAAAGGCATAAAGCGAATGGAGACGATCAAAGACAAAGTTGCCATCGTAGGCATGGGATGCAGCCAGTTCGGCGAGAACTGGGATAAGAGCGCCGATGATATGATTATCGACGCGGTCTACGAAGCCTATGATGACGCCGTCCTGGGACGCGAGGACATCCAGGCAGTCTGGGTAGGAACAGCTTTCTCCGGTATAGGAGGGATCTGTGTCTCAGGACCGCTTAAACTCGACCGCATTCCCATCACCCGGGTAGAGAACTTCTGCGCCACCGGGATGGAGACTATAAGAAATGCATCGTATGCCATAGCCGCCGGTGTCTATGATGTTGTGCTCTGCATAGGGTTTGAAAAGCTAAAGGATTCCGGGCTTGCCGGGCTACCCGCTGGCTATACCCATCCCGTGCTGGGAATCAATGTTACCGCGCCGGGAAGGTGGGCGATGGCTGCCACGCGGTATTTCCAGACATATGGTATCGACCCGCAGGAAGGCAGGAAAACCCTGGCCCGGATCTCAGTAAAGAGTCATTATAACGGCGCGCGCCACCCAAAGGCGCATCTTCGTAGAGAGGTAACCATAGAGCAGGTACTGAGCGCCCCTCTTATAGCCTGGCCACTGGGATTATTCGATTGTTGCGGCAACACCGATGGCGCTGCCGCTGCCATCCTTACCAGAGCGGATATGGCCAAGAGCTTCCGGGATGACTATGTACTGATTAAGGGAATAGGGCTTGCCATTGGCCCCAGTCTGGGGAAAGAGGATGCCAGTTATGACTACATTCACCTGCCCGAAACAGAGGCCGCAGCGAAACAGGCCTACGAGCAGGCAGGGATCACCAACCCGCGTAAGGAGCTGGACATCCTGGAGCTGCACGACTGCTTTACTATTAGTGAGCTGCTGACCCTTGAAGCAATCGGTATCTGCCCGAAAGGGAAGGCTAAGGAGGATATCGATAGCGGCACCTTTACCCTAACCGGCGAACTGCCGGTTAATACCGATGGTGGTTTGAAGTCCTTCGGCCACCCCATCGGTGCCAGCGGGCTAAGGGAGTGCTACGAAGTATATAAGCAGATTCAGGGCAAAGCAGAGCTGGCAGAACGCCAGCTAAAGGATGTAAAGCTGGGGCTATCCCATAACCAGGGTGGACACCCGGGAAGCCTGCTTCCTATTATCACCATCCTGGGACAGGCGGGGTAATTTACCCATGCCGAAAAGAGCACTGGATTCCGTAAAGGTACTGGAGCTTTGCCATGATGTAGCCGGATCCTATAGCACCAAGCTGCTGGCTGACCTGGGCGCCGAGGTTATAAAGGTCGAAAGGCCGGGACACGGCGATGCTGCCAGGAATTCACCCCCCTTCTTTCACGATATACCCGACCCTGATAAGAGCGGTCTCTTCCTTTATCTCAACACCAATAAACTGGGGATTACCTTAAATGTAGCCACAGCAACCGGTAAGGACATCTTTCAGGAGCTGGTGAAGCAGTCCGACGTCCTGGTAGAGGATAACCCGCCTCAGTGGATGACCGAACAGGGGATGGATTACCAGAGCCTCAAAGAGATTAACCCCCGTCTTGTAATGGCCTCAATAACCCCTTTTGGTCAGACCGGCCCCTATCGAGACTACAAGGCCTATCCCCTCAATATATTTCATTGCGGTGGGGAGGGCTATCTTACACCGGGTGGAATAGAGAACGTTGGCCGCCCCCCACTCAAAGTTGGGGGATTCCTCACGGAATACGACAGCGGGCTGAGCGCCGCCATTGCAATCCTTGCGGCCCTTTTCTGGAGAAGAAAATCCGGGGTAGGGCAGCGGATAGATATCTCAAAACAGGAATCACTGATGGCCCTCAACCGGCTGGATATGGTCAGGTCTGCCAACGAGGGAGAGGTCATCACCCGGGCCAAGCAGGGGGTTCCCTACGGAGGAGCCCTGCCATGCAAGGACGGTTACACCGTATTTATAACCTGGGAATCGGTTCAATGGGATAGGCTGGTAAAGTTCATGGGAGACCCGGAGTGGGCTCACGATGAGAAGTTTAAGGATTACGCCGGCCGATACAAACACGGCGAGCTGATAAACGCACTGCTCACAGAATGGCTGGTTAATCACAATAAAGAGGACCTGTATCACCAGGGACAGGCTGCGGGAGTCCCCTTTGCTGTGGTTTATTCGTCAAAGGATTTGGTTGATTCCGAACATCTTACTGCAAGAGAGTTCTTTACAGAGATCGACCACCCCAAGACAGGTAAGGTCAAGTATCCATCAGCACCTTATAAATTCTCCGAGACGCCATGGCAGGTGACACGACCGGCCCCACTGCTGGGCGAGCACAACGAGGAGATATTCACACGGCGGCTCGGGCATAGCCGTGAGGAGCTGGCCAAGCTCGGAGCAGCGGGAGTGATTTAGTACAGAGATTATGTCAACAACTTCAGCTACTCCAACGCAAGTAAAAAATGAGACCGCTGAAAAAGAGGTGCAGGATACTTCCTGCCGGGGGTCTGGGGGTGTCCCCCAGCTTCAAAAAGTCCCCCAAGACTGGGGGATATAGGGGGTTGATCAAGACTATTTCAGTAGTCTTAAAATAGAGACGCATGCATATGGATAGCCTCAGTGGAGTACGAATACTCGATATCACGCGCTATGCTGCCGGACCGCAGATAACACTGCTGTTGGCCTTCATGGGGGCTGAGGTTATCAAAGTGGAGAGTATGGCTAATATAGACCATTTCAGGAGAGAAGAAGCTGCGGTTGTCTTTGGCTCGGCAAGGGCATCTGCCGATTGCTTTAACAGCCTGAATGCCAATAAGCTGAGCATAACCCTCGACCTGAGCACCACCGAAGGAGTTGAGCTGGCCAAGAGACTGGTCCAGATCAGCGATGTGGTGGTGGACAACTTCAGGGCCGGCATCATGGACAAGCTGGGCCTGGGCTATGATGTCCTCAAGGAAATCAAGCCAGATATAATAATGCTCTCTGCGTCAAGCCACGGCTCCACAGGCCCGGAAAAAGAGTATATCGCCTATGCCGTGACCATGGGAGCGCTCAGCGGGCTATCGGAGGTAACCGGCTATACGGGAGGCCCACCGGTAATCATGAGGAGCAGCGCGGACCTGAGGCCAGGTACAACTGCCGCCTTTGCCATCCTGGCCGCGCTCAACTATCGCGAAGAGACAGGTGAAGGCCAATTCATCGACTTTTCCGCGCGGGAGGCACTCAGTTGCGGCATCGGAGAGATCATCATGGACTATACGATGAATGGCAGAGTTCGTACACACAACGGGAATCGGGACGATATTATGGCTCCACATAATTGTTACCGCTGCAAGGGCGAGGATAAGTGGGTGAGCATAGCCATCTCAAATGACGATGAATGGGCGGCCCTCTGCCAGGCCATGGGGAATCCCGCATGGGCTGAAGATGAAAGGTTCAGCGACCAGTTTTCCCGGTGGCAGCACCAGGAGGAGCTGGATAAGCTCGTCGAAGCGTGGACTATTACTCACACCCACTATGAGGTGATGAATATACTGCAGGCAGCGGGAGTAGCCGCAGCCCCCTCCTTCAGCAATGAAGAGCTATTCAATGACCCCCACTGCCGGGAGCGGGAATGCTTTACTGCAGTGCAACACCCTGAAGAAGGGGAGCTATATGTGCTCGCTCCACCGTGGAAATTCTCCGCCACGCCGGCAAGGGTTACCAGTCCGGCACCATTACTCGGTGAACACACTGAATATGTATTAACAGAACTCCTGGGTATGCCAGAAGAGGAAATCTCCAGGCTGGTAGCAGAGAAGGTCCTTTATTAGGATATTGGTGAAAAAGAGGTGCCCCGATTGCATCGGGGCCGGGGGTCTGGGGGTGGGCAGAATTGTCCACCGATCTTTCGGCCTCCCCCAGCTTCATAAGTATCCCGGGACCGTGGTATCCGGGTTGATTTAGGCTGTTTCAATAGTATCATTCGGTGAATAGTTGTTATTCACTCGTATTTTTCGTTAAAATGAGACGTATACTGCGCGATGAGAGGATGAGTGTATGAAATACAAGCACGTGATTCTTAAATTAGATGGAAAGGTAGCCACGATTACCCTTAACCGCCCGGACAAGCTGAACGCCATAAACGATGAGATGTTGAGGGACTTGCTAAAAGCGCTGGACAAGGTGAAGCGGGATTTCGAATCGAAGGTAGTGGTAATCAAGGGGGCAGGAAAGTCATTCTGCGCCGGACAGGACCTCAGCGGTGAGGGCACAGACCAGGTGATGCCACCCGATCCGCGCGAGAAGGCCTATCTCTACGATATGTTCACTATGTCGATGCAGAACCAGAGCGTATGGCAGTATATCTTCGAATTCCCCAAGATTACGGTCGCACAGGTGCATGGCCACTGTCTGGGGATGGGTCTCGACCTGGCAATGGCCTGCCGCGCTGCCATCTGCACCGAGGACGCGGTGTTCGGCGACCCCTCTGTTCGCATGGGTATCGCCTCGCCCAACCCCTTGTGGACCTTCCGCATCGGACTTAAGAAAACTAAGGAACTCCTCCTCACCGGGAAGTACATCGACGGCAGGGAGGCAGAGCGGATCGGGCTGGTTATGAAAGCGGTGCCCGCCGATCAGTTTGAGGAGACGATGGCAGCCGAGGTGGAGGTTTTCGCCCGGTCGGCCGGTATCGGTGGCTGGGACCAGATGACCGACTTCTGGTCTTATAGCATGACAGTCCTGGACCTGGCCGGTCTGGCCGCAGCACGCAGGCTAGCCGGCAACGCACACGTGCTCAGCGCTATACAGCGTCCCGGGCGGCACCTGACCGACCGCGGCGGCTTCGATTTCTACGGGATCAAAAAGGAAAAAGGGCTTAAGGCTGCAATAGAGGAGCGCGATGCTCCATTCGAAAAATATTTTCCGCAGCCCAAACCTAAGAAGGGGTAAGATGTAGTGAGTGCGATTATATACGAAAAGAGAGACGGAATCGGTTATGTAACGCTCAACCGGCCCGAGGATCTCAATGCCATGAACGATGCGATGCTGGCAGAGATCGACGATCTCCTGCCACAGCTGGAGATGGACCTCGAGGCCAAGGTGATAGTGTTCAGGGGCGCCGGCAAGGATTTCTGCGTCGGCCAGGACCTCAGCGGGGTGGACACCCTGGAGGTACTCTCTGAGCCAGGCGAGCACATCACTATCAAGAAGCGGATGGAGGCGGAGCGACGCCGTAACCGCCGCTGGGAGACCATTTTCAATCTGGCCAAACCTACCATCGCCCAGGTGCACGGTCACTGCCTGGGCACCGGCTGCTACCTGGCGATGGTTTGCGACTTAACCATCGCCGCCGAGGATGCCCTCTTCGGCGACCCCCTGTTGCGAATGGGTCTGCTGCCGCATATGCCGCTGTGGCCCTATCTTATCGGCATCAAGAAGACCAAGGAGATGCTGTTCACAGGGTGCTACATGAACGGTATCGAGGCGGAGCATACGGGGCTGATAAACAAAGCGGTGCCCCGCGACGAGCTAGAGAATGAGGTCGAGAAGATGGCCAGGGGCATAGCGCTGCTCCCGTGCGACGCCACAGCCCCCGTTAAGGACGCCGTCAACTCGGTGATGGAGGCCAGGGGCCTCGGCACCAGCTGGCGATTCACCAACAATATGCAGTTGGTAATGCAGCAGCGACAGATGACGCCCGAGGAGTTCGATTTCTTCAAGACGAGAAGTAAAGAGGGACTTAAGGCAGCGGTGGAACAGCGAGACCGGCCGTTTAATAAGTTCTGCGAGGAGCGATAATATGCCTACCGGATTTGGATGGGATTTTAAAACGCAATACATGAAATGCTACTGGGAGGCCAATGACTACCGCGATTGGGATTTCAAGCTGGTCATCTACGAGAAAGTAAGCGATCGTATCGCCAGGATAACACTCAATCGACCGGAGAAGCGTAACGCTTTCAACGACCGCCTGTTTGAGGATCTCTCGGCGGCGATGCACAAGGCCAACGACGACCCCGACGTCAGGGTGGTGATTGTACGCGGTGCGGGCAGCGGCTTCGGCGCCGGCCACGACCTCAGCTCTCCCGAGGGTGAGGAGACGCCGCCGGTTCACCCCAGTATCAATCCCACGCTGCAGGACTATTACGGCTTTGAAAGAAGGCGCTGCGCGAAATACGAGGATGTCGCGGACTATCCCAAGATCACCATCGCCCAGGTGCACGGCAAGTGCATCGGCGCCAGCCAGATATTCGCCGCCATGTGCGACATAATAATATGCACCGAGGATGCCCAGTTCGGCATCCGCGGTTTCGGCAGCCAGCTCCACGGCCTCACCGAGTGGCCCATCTGGCCGCTGTGGTCCAACAAGGCCTATGCCGGACACGCAGTCACCGAGATGTCGGGCACAGAGGCGGCCGAGCTTGGATTCGCCAATAAAGCCGTATCGATCGAGAAGCTGGAAGACGAGACGCTCAGGTGGGCCGAGACGCTGAGCCAGCTGCCCAGCGAGGCGGTAGCCGTCACCAAGGAATGGATAAACGGAATGCTGGACATCATGGGCATGGGCGGAATCCCGCGTGCACACTTCCACGCCCATCTGGCGTTGCAGTATGTGCGCTTCCGCCCCGACGAGGTCAACATGTACAAAGCGAAAAAGGATAAGGGGCTGAAGGGCTTTTTAGAGGATAGAAGCGAGACCGCATCACGAACAGCCGAAAAGTGAGGAGTCGAATATGGAGGACTGGCAGGAAGAATATAAACGCAAACTGATATCCGCAGAGGAGGCCGCCCAGAAGGTAAAATCAGGCGACAGCGTGGCCTTCACCGCCGGCCGCGAGGCGCACGCGGTAGGGCTGGCAATAGCAGCCCGATTAGGGGATTTAACCGGTGTGAAGGTGCTGGCACCCTCGCCGGGATACGACTTTGGCTGGTACGACCCCGGATGGGATGCATCCTTCGATATCACAATATCGTGGCCCACTGCCACCGCGCAGGACATGCTCGACGAGCGCAGGTGCGACATCAACCTGCCGCTGATCATCCCCTTCGGCGCCGATAATGTACCCCCAAACGTGCTGCTGACCGAGGTGTCGATGCCCGACGAGCGTGGCTTCTGCAGTTTCGGCGCGTCTCTGTGGACCAAGCGACAGGAGATAGAGGCGGTCAGGGAACAGGGCGGTACAGTTATCGCCGAGGTGAACGACAGGCTGATCCGCACCTACGGTGATAACTACGTGCACGTCTCGGAGATAGACTATTTCGTTGAGCACCTGTCGCGCAAAGGGCAGCCGGGCACAGGCAGCCTTGGCGGGCGCGCGGTGAAGGAGCCCGAGCCCTACCTGAAAGATATCGTCGCCAACCTTGCTTCGCTTATCAAGGACGGCGATTGCCTGCAGATAGGCGTCGGCCGCACCACCGAGCCGCTGATAAGGATGGGACTGCTCGACGGCAGGCAAGACATCGGCTTCCACTCGGAGGCGACTCCCCCCGGCGTTATCTCACTGGTGCGCGAAGGTGTTATTAACGGCAAGCGCAAGACGCTGCTCCCCGAGCGGGTGGTGGTAACCTCCATCGGCGGCGGCTCCAGGGAGGATATGCAATGGATCAACAACAACCCGCTGTTCTACCTGGTGGACCTGCTGTGGCTGGAGGACATACGGGTTATCTCCCAGAACGACAACATGGTGGCCATCAACAACGCGCTGGCCATCGACATGACCGGCCAGATCACCGCCGAGAGCCTGGGGCCGCGGCTCATATCGGTGGCCGGTGGTCAGATACCCTTCGCTTTCGGCGCTCTGCTCTCTAAGGGTGGACGTTCGATAACGGTTTTACCCTCCACCGCCAGGGACGGCACCGTATCCCGTATCATGCCGCACCTGCCGGAGGGCACAGCGATAACCCTGCAGCGCAACATCGCCGACCTGGTGGTGACCGAGTACGGCGTGGCAAGACTGCGCAACAAGACAATACGGCAGCGCTGCGAGCAGTTAATCTCCGTCGCCCACCCCGATTTCCGCGCAGATCTTAAAAAAGAGGCTCAGAAGCTCTACTGGCCGTAACAACGTTTTATTACAACCAGCACATTGTCATGCTGAACTTGTTTCAGCATCCCCGTATTAACCTTGAGATTCCGAAACGAGTTCGGAATGACAGGAATATTA
>JAIWEW010000028.1:0-10921 GCA_048632005.1 bacterium | reverse complement strand
TAGCTGGGGGACACCCCCAGACCCCCGACAGGAAGTATCCCGCACCTCTTTTTCAGCGGTCTCATAAAGTATGTGGCTGCATAAATAGTCTATTAAGGTACGTTGCACCCGATGGATAAAGGAAAATTGATCGAGCTGGTTGAAAAGTCCCCTGAGCTTGTAGCTAAACATGACAGGGAGGGCTGGTTGAGCCTGTTCTCTTCATCGGCCGTTGTGGAGGACCCGGTAGGCGCCGGCATCAACCGCAAGGGCGAGGGCAGCCTCGGCCGTTTCTACGATATGTTCATCGGCCCGAATAAGATCAAGTTCACCGTCCACCAGGACATTATCATGGGCAACGAAATGGTGCGGGAAGTATCGATCCACACCACCCTCTCCAACGGCGCCATTACCGAAGTGCATTGCTATTTGATCTACCGCGTCGTGGAGGAGGGCAGTGAGCTGAAGATTGAGAGCCTCCGTGCCCACTGGGACTTGGGTAGAAACTCCATCATCCTGATGAGAAACAACGGTTTCAAGGGCATAGTGGCCTCGATAGCCCAGTTCGGAGCGATGATCAAGATACTGCGACTCAAGCGTGTGACCGAATACTTAGGAGTAATGTACAAGGGCATCCAGAAGAAGGGCATCAAAGCGGTCAACGCTTTTACCGTTGCTGTCAACGCCAAGGACGAAGCCACTTTCACGCGCCTATTTGACGCCGGTGCCACAATCGAGTTCCCCGCCGGCAACAAGATACCCGCAGGCGATTTCTTCAAGGGCGCAAGCAAGGATTTGAGCCTTGAGGTATCGGGGTTGCGCTCCGGAGGCTGGTATACCTCCTGCGTTTTCGATGCCAAGGCAGGCGGGGTCGACCATCACGGCGTGGCCTTCTTCCAGTTCAACCCGAAGACCAAAAAGATAGCCTCCGCCCGCTTTTTCTGGAACGATTAGGCTGGAAATCCTGCGAATCCTGCCTCGCCTCCATCATGCTCAAGCCACTGGTGCTCCGCAAGAACCACTATGCCTTTACCAACATTTTACCGACAAACTGTTTACCACCCACCGACACCAAACGGCACGACCATACATTAAGAGACTGCTGAAATAGTCTCAATCAACCCCCTAATCCCCCAATCTTGGGGGTTTTTAAAGCTGGGGGACACCCCCAGACCCCCAGGCACGAAGTATCCTGCACTTCTTTTTCAGCGGTCTCCTTAAGTCAGGATTCTTTGGAAGATAGGGCAGGATAGAGAGCTATGTGGTAGCACAAAGTAGGACAGATGGCACCTTAATTCCAAGAAGATTGCACTAAGCGGACTCGAAAAGCGATTTGAATCTCTGGGGAACCTCGGCAACCTTCTCCCTCTCGTAATCGAAAAAAAGCATCCCTGTCTTAGCAACAGCGACCACCTTATCTGTCCGTTTGTTGGTCACCCGGTAGAAAAAATCGCATCCATATTTATGGAAATCGGCAACGGCGATATCGACCCTCAGAACATCCCAGTGAAAGGCCTCTGACTCGAAGACGATGGACAGGTCGGCATTAATGAAAGTAAGGCCGTCGATTAAAAGCTCGGGGAAACCATTCGCCCTCAAAAACCTCAGATGAGCTTCGTTCAGCATTGCAATTAGCGAGTGGTTTCCCAGATGTCTGCCAGCTAAGACGTCCCCTATTCTGACCTCAATCTCGGTTGAAAATAAAAACTCTTCCGGTAAGTCGATCTTAACTCGAGCCATATGCAACCCCTTCTTTTCCCTGATCAATAACACCGCTGCCCTCTAACAGCACCGCCTTCACCCGCCGCTCGAAAACGCCCCGCTCCAGAAGCACTCGCCGCTGGCACTTCTGACACCTGATCCCGATATCGGCACCCACCCTGACCACCTGCCACTGGTCACCGCCACAGGGGTGTTTCTTCTTCATGCGTACCAAATCACCTATCTTTATCTCCATCTCTAGGTAGTCCCAAGGTAACAATTGATCTCATCGCGCAGCTTGAGCGCTGCATCCCGGGCGGACACCGCGAAATCCACACCCTTTTCACTCCCTTCCCTGTAAGCATAGATAATCTGTCGAGAGGAGCTGATAATCGCTTTCTCTCCCTGAGCGTCTACTCCATAGCGAACTGCGCTGGTAAGGTCGCCGCCCTGAGCGCCGATACCCGGAATTAATAGCGGCATCTCTGGACAGAGCTGGCGCACCCGCTTCAGCTCCTCAGGATAGGTAGCACCCACTACCAGCCCGATATTACCAAAGGTATTCCACTCCCTGGCCCGCTGGGCCACTACTTCGAACAGGGGTTTTTCGCCCTTTCCCGTCGTCGCCGACTCCTGGGAAAGTAACAGGTCCTGAAAATGGGCCGAGCCCGGGTTGGATGTGCGGCAGAGAATGAAAACACCCTTGTCCTTATACTCGATAAACGGCTCCAATGAGTCATGTCCCAGATAGGGGTTCACCGTGGCAGCATCGAAGCCAAATGTCGGGAAAAGCGCCCGGGCATAGGCTCGCGCCGTGCTGCCGATATCGCCGCGCTTGGCATCACCGATAATAGGAATGTTATCCGGGATATGGGCGATGGTCTTCTCCAGCGCTTTTAGTCCCTCTACGCCCAATACCTCATAGAAAGCCAGGTTGGGCTTGTAGGCGCATACCAGGTCCGAGGTGGCATCAATGATGGCGCGATTAAACTCAAGGATACCCACCCCGGGCATCAACTCCGGATCGGGGTCGAGCCCAACACAGAGGAGGCTCCTATTGGCGTGGGTAGCGTTACGCAGCTTCTGTAAAAAGTCCATCGTCCTAAAGGGATAATACCGCCCTGTTAGGCCAACGTCAAGAAGCCCGATATATGTTGACAAAGATATCCTTTCGGTGGATACTGAAAAGGCGCCAGGAGCTTCTGTAGTGTCTCCTGTAAAATATAATCCGAAGGAGAGTTAAACATGCTTACCGGATATGACGAGATGCTCTGCCATCAGATCGTTTCTACGTTTGACCGGGTTGATACCAGCGCCCGAGAATGGACGGAGAGGATATGGCTTACCGCCCATGACACTACGGGGAAATTCCATCTCGTCGCTGGCTTCGGCCACTATCCCAATCGAAATATCATGGATGCATTTACCTGCTTTGCCGTTGAGGGCAAGACACAATACGCCGTGAGAGCATCCCGTGAGTTGCGCCCTCAGCTTGACGAGGTTAAGGTCGGGCCCTTCTCATACGATGTGGTCGAGGCACTGAAAAAGGTGCGATGCTCCCTGGACGAGAACGAGCACGGCCTTAGTTATGAGATAGAGTTTGAGGGAAGCATGCCTCCGCATGAGGAGGAACCACAGTTCTCCGTAAGCCGGGGCAGGGTAATGGAGAACGTATTGCGCTACGTGCAGGTGGGCAGGCCCAGTGGCTGGATTAAAGCTGAAGGGAAGACCTACGAGATCAATAAGGACGGATGGCTGGCGGAGCGGGATCATTCATGGGGAATCAGGCGAGGGGGCGGCGTGCCGGAAACCGGGGTGCAGCCCGGTGAGATCCCGGTGGGGTACATGTTCAGCATGGGATTCATGCAGTTCGAAAAATGGGGTGCCACCTACCACCTAAGAGAGGATTGGGAAGGAAGGCCACTGCATTTCAGCGGCGGGGTGTTTTATCCCTATTCAAGCCAGAAAGAGGAGCTCAGCCTGGCAAGCATGTCACACGATTTTCAATTCCGTCCCGACATGCGGCAGATGACGTGTGGGAAGGTGCTCTTGAACGTCACCGATGGCTCCAAGATAGAGGTGTCAATGCGTCCCCTCAGTGTATGCTACCTGAAGGCAGGAGGATACTTCGGCTACGAAGGGTTCACCCACGGTCTGTGGTTGGATCCCTACTTCATCGACGGCCTCAAGCTCGACCTCAGCGATCCCGATACCGTAAAGGGGGTCTCGTTCCTCGATGATTTCATGTGCGAGTTCCGCTGTGGCAACGAGGTGGGCTACGGAATCATCGAGCTGGTAATCGTGGGGAAATATCCCAAGTACGGCTACCAGAGCTATTAAGAGGAGGTAAACATGCTCACGAAGTTTGATGAGTTTCACTGCCACCAGATCGTGGATACATTGGACCATGTACTGGACAGCGACCGACAATGGACGGAGAAGTACTGGATGAACCTTCACGATAAAACGGGGGAAGTGGTGTTAGCCACAGGCTTTGGTGTCTATCCCAACCGCAATGTTATGGACGGCTACGGTTGCGTCAACATCGATAACAAGACCCAGCACAACATGAGGCTCTCGCGGGAGCTCAGACCGCAAATCGAGGACCTGAAGATTGGCCCGCTGTCCTGGGAGGTAATCGAGGGGCTCAAGAGGATACATGTTGCCCTAGATGAGAACGAGTACGGAATCAGCTATGACCTGGAGTTCGTGGGCAGGGTGCCCGCCCACGAGGAAATCCCCCAGGTGCGCCGTGACAAAGGCAGAATCTTCATGAACACATGCCGTATGGCTCAACTGGGAAAGGCCAGGGGCTGGGTTAAGGTGGATGGCAAGAAATACGATATCGACGAGGACTCGTGGCGGGCGCAGAGGGATCATTCATGGGGCATTCGCATGGGTGTTGGTGCCCCAGAGCAGGGGGTGCAATCGCCGGATATATCCTTCTTCGCCAACCTAATGATCAACTGGATGACCGCCCAGTTTGAGGACTGGGGAGTTCACTACTACCTACTCGAGAAAGCAGATGGGACGGTCGAATATCTGTCAGGAGCACTGGTTTATGGTTTCGGAGATGACAGGGAGGCAATCCCGGTGGTGGCTGTGGACCACAACTTTGAGTACCACCCTAATAGCGGAAGGATGAAATCGGGCCGCGTGGTCCTGACAATCGCCAATGGCTCAAAGATAGAGCTATCTATGCGGCAACTGACAACCATGTATCTTATGGGCGGGGGCTACATAGGCTACAACGGCTTCTACCACGGCATCTGGATGGGCCCCGACTGGACAAACGGGGAAAAGTGGGATGTCAGTGACCCCGATGTTGCCAACAAGGTTCACGGCCTTGACGATACTGTATGCGAGTACCGCTGCGGTGACGAAGTAGGCTATGGAATCATCGAGAATCTCATACTGGGCTCGTTCCCCAAATACGGTTTCTAACCTATCACTGTGAAGTAATAAACGTGCACACTAAGGTAAAATTATGATGTATAACCCTAAAGGGAATCTATATACATAGGAGACAGATTATGTATGGACGGCAGATAGACCTGGCGGATATGCAATCCAGGCTGACGACCTGGCTGCAGGGTAAAATGCCCCATATCCGGAACCTGTCGATATCGCCTCTGGAGAGGTCGAGTGGAGGGCTCTCAAATGAGACCTTTTTCTTCGACATGTACTGGCAGGAAGCAGGACAAAGCAAATCAGCGAAGAAGGTGCTGCGGTGGCAACCGAAAGATTTCCAGGTCTTCCCTAGTTACGACCTGGGAATGCAATTCCGTGTTATGGAGTGCCTGCAGGGCACCGATGTTCCGGTTCCCAAGGTCAACTGGCTAGAGGAAAACGAGGAGGTGCTCGACAGCCCCTTCTACGTCATGGACAGGATAGACGGGGTTATCCCCTGCGAGGTGCCCCCTTACCACTCCTATGGAATTTTTTTCGAGGCCACCCCCGCGCAGCGAGCCAAGATGTGGTGGGGGTCCCTGGAGGCCATGATAAAAGTGCATAATGTAGACTGGAAGGGCGCGGGGCTCTCCTTCCTCGGTATACCCTCGGACGGTACCGGGCCGGTTGATAAGCAGCTGGATTACTGGGAACACTACCTCAACTGGATGAAGGAGGACCCTCAAGAGTCTCACCCCACGCTTGAGGCCGCCCTGGACTGGCTTAAGGAGAACCGATATACACCGGAGCACGTAACGCTGTGCTGGGGCGATTCCCGGATGCCCAACACTATCTATAGTCCTGATTTCGATGTACTGGGTGTGCTTGACTGGGAGATGGCCTACATCGGAGATCCCGAGTCAGACCTCGGGTGGTACTTCTTCCTCGATTGGCAATACAGCGATGGTTATGGCATTCCCCGAGTAGAGGGGACTCCAGGAAGAGAAGAGACCATACAGCGCTATGAAAAGCTAACGGGGTGGAAGGTGAAGAACCTCTTCTATAGCGACGTCATGGCCGCATTCAGATTCGGAGTCATCATGGCCAAGATCGCCAAGAACATGAAGGCAACTGGGGTTCCCACACCCACCGAGGACTTCGAACGTGACAATCCCTGCACCCAAAGGCTGGCCAACCTGCTGGACCTACCCGCTCCGGGCGGCCCCAAAAGAGAGGTGACAATTATTGAAGAGGTGACGGTAACGGTTCAGTTACACCTCACTGGCCCCGGCGGCAGCGATTGGTATGTGATTTCCGATAAAGGCAAGGGAACCCGTCATGAAGGGACGGCGCAGAATCCAAACTCTACGTGTACCGCATCGGCTGAGGACTGGAACGCTATTCAGAAGGGAGAGCTGGACCGCGTTCAAGCCTTCATGAGCGGCAAGCTTAAGATAGAGGGTGACATCACCCTGATGATGCAGTTAGAGAACATGATTTCCAAGCTTAGCCATCCTGAATAAATTCAATGGCCGTGTGTGAGCTTTATGTCAAGATTGATGAGCCCTTTCAGGGATGCCTCGGTGAGGGATGGCTGAGGCGTTTAGTGGAAAAGACCCTTGCCGTGGAAGGAATAATTTCTCCCGTAGAGCTGGGACTGGTGATTACCGATGACGAGACAATACACCAGCTCAACCTTAGCTACCGGGGAAGGGACGAGACAACCGATGTTTTATCCTTCGCCCTTAGCGAAAATGGCCAGGATGCAGCGGGAATCCCGTTTATCTCCCCCCCCGACGGCACGTCTCACCTTGGCGAAGTGCTTATCTCTTATCCCCAGGCGGTAGTCCAGGCGAAGGAGCATAAACACCCCGTGGAGCGGGAGATAGCGATCTTAGTTATCCACGGCATGCTTCATCTCCTCGGCCATGAAGATGAGGACGAGGTGTCAGAAGCCAGGATGAGGACTGCGGAGCAAAGAGTTTTAGGAGAACTGACTGATGAACATTTATTATGAGCAACCGCCCTACAGGCCACCCACTGAAGGCTACAGCCTCCTCGTTAGGGCAACGAGAAATTGCTCCTGGAACAGGTGTGAGTTCTGCTGTATGTACCAGGGTACCAAGCTGGAAATCAGGCCGGTGGAGGACGTCAAGAACGATATCAGCGCCATGAAGATGGTTGCCGATGAGATAAAGGATTTGGCGTTGAAGGAAGGCTACGGAGACCGCATCGGGATGGTTGCCCGGGCCAATGGGATACACTGGCTTAATGATGGGGTGGTAAAACACGCCTTTATCGCGGACTCCAACAGCGTTATTATGAAGTCAGAGGACCTGGCCGAGATCATCAGGTTCCTTTACGAGACCTTCCCCACGCTAGAAAGGGTTACCAGCTATGCCCGCGCCAAAACCCTTGTTAAAAAAAGCATGGAGGACCTCCAATTGCTTCGAGAGGCCGGGCTTAACCGGCTCCATGTGGGTCTTGAGACCGGCGATGAGGAACTGCTCAAGATAATCCAGAAGGGAGCTACACCGGATGAGATGATACTCGGCGGCAAGAAAGCCCTCCAGGCCGGATTCGAGCTATCCGAGTACGTCATGCCCGGGCTCGGGGGACAGGAAAAATGGGAACAACATGCCCGCGGCACCGCCCGTGTACTAAACGAGATAAACCCACACTTCATCCGCCTGCGCACCCTGTTCGCGGTTCCCGGCACCCCCCTCGCCGGAAGATACGAGCGGGGCGAGTTCAGCCAGCAGACAATCGAGGGGCTTCTCAAAGAGGTACGCCTGATGATAGAGGAGCTGACGGTATCAGCAGATTTCGTAGTAAGCGACCATATCGCCAACCGCTATATGTGGGGGATAGACGGCAAACCTTCGCTGGATAAAAAGCGGATGCTCAAGGCGGTGGATAGCCTCATTGCTGCCGCCAAAGAGAGCCATGAGAAGTACCCTGTTTACAGTGGACTGTAAAAGCAACAACCGGAATTTATCAAGGACGGAAACAGGCGTATGGCGCAGATAGATTTGGGGTAAAGGTCTAGAATGGCTAAAAGCAAAGCCAAGGTCGAAAAGGTCGAGAAGACCGAAAAAGACGAGGAGCGGAGAGCACAGGTATACTACCGCAAGTGGCGCCCCCAATCCCTGGCCGAGGTGATTGGTCAGGAGCATGTGACCCAAACCCTGCTAAACGCTCTTAAATTGGGACGGGTAGCCCACGCCTACCTCTTCTGTGGCCCACGTGGGACGGGAAAGACCAGTACCGGACGCATCCTGGCCAAGGCGGTGAACTGTCTTGAGAACGGCGAAGGAGAGCCGTGCAATGCCTGCATCCTATGCCAGGCGACCACTGAAGGGAATGCCATTGATACAATGGAGATCGATGCCGCCTCAAACAGGGGCATCGATGAGATTCGCGAGCTTCGGGAGCGGATCAGATTCGCCCCCAGTATTGCAAAATATAAGGTATATATCATCGATGAGGTTCACATGCTCACCGAGCCCGCCGCTAATGCCCTGCTCAAGACCCTGGAGGAGCCTCCGCCCCATGTCCTGTTTGTACTGGCAACCACCGAGCCCCACAAAGTGCCTCTTACCATACTCTCCCGGTGCCAGCGCTTCGATTTCAGGCGCATCCCCCAGGCTGCGATGGTATCGAGGCTCGCCCACATCTGTGAGAGCGAAGGTATTCACATCGAAGAATCATCGCTGAAGCTCATCGCCAGGAGCGCCACAGGCTCGATGCGAGATGCCGAAAACCTGCTGGAGCAGACGGTTGCCTACTATGGCTACCAGATCGACTTCCCTCAAGTTCAAGCGATGCTTGGAATCACCGGGGACGTGCGCGCTCTAGAGCTGGCTAAGCATGTCGTCGATATGGATATCGCCGCCGGGCTTAGGACTATAAATAGCGTTACCCAGGATGGCCTCGACCTGAAGCAATTCAATCGGGAACTGGTGGAGTATCTAAGAGGGCTGCTCCTTATAAAAGCGGGGGCTGCAGCGGCCATTGACCTGCCCGAGGAGACACTCTCCGAAATGAGGGGCATGGCAGAGAAGGCGCCTATGGCCCAGCTCTCGAAAGCGGCGAGGCTATTTCGCGAGGTGGAACTGCAGTTCGATGGTTTTTCACCCCTGCCCCTGGAACTGGCCTTCGTAGAGTGCGCCCTGCCCGAGGGGAAACCGGTAACACCAGCTATACCCGCAACGCCGGGAAAGATCGAAAAAACTGAGGAAAAACCGGCACCGCCAGCACAGTCCAGAAAAACAGAGAAGGAACCCACTATTACCCCGGCGTTGACAGAGGAGAAGCCGGTAAAATCTACAAAGTCTCAAAAAGCTGTGGAAGAACCCGCCACCACTCCAGAGCCGACCGAGGAGAAGCAGACGACACCCGGGAAATTGGGAGAAACCGATATCGAGCACTTCCGCAGCCGCTGGAGGGAGGTAGTGGATGCCACACGGGGGATGGGCTCAGCGGGAAACCTCGATGCCCTTTTAAGAAGCGCCTGCGAGCCATTGTCCCTGGAAAACGATACCCTTATACTGGGATTCTATTACGACTTCCACAAGGAGAAGATCGAAGACCCCAAGTACCGCCACATGGTGGAAGCTAAGGTGAGCGAGGTATTCGGGCAACCCTATAAAATTCGCTGCGTGCTCACCGAGAGAAAGGCAAGAACCCGGGGACACCTGGTTGAGGCGGCACTTCAAATGGGGGCGAAAATAATTGATGAGGAGGATGAATGAACAAAATATTAATGCGTCAGGCCCGGCAGTTTCAGGAAAAAATGGAGAAGGTGCAGCAGGAACTGGAAAAGGCCACGGTGGAGGCCAGCTCAGGCGGCGGCGCGGTAACAGTGGTGATGACAGGACAGCAACAGCTTCAGTCGGTAAAGATCTCGCCCGAGGCAGCGGAAGATACAGAGATGCTGGAGGACCTGGTTCTCACCGCGATGAACGAGGCGCTTAAGAAATCGAAGGAGCTTGCCGCAAGTCGCCTCGGTGAACTGACCGGCGGTCTAAACATTCCCGGTCTGACTTAGAAAAGGTCGAAAAGGGGAGACGGATAAATCGACATCCAGACCGATGTCTTATCTACCTGAGCAAGTCAATAGGGCGAGAATGGGAGGCCTGTTTTGAATAGCGATTTCGTGCCCACCGCTCAGCCGGTGGCTCGGCTCATCGAGGAGTTCCACAAGCTGCCCGGTATCGGCCCCAAGACTGCCCAGCGGCTCACCTACTTTCTGATCCGCATGCCGCACGAGGAGGCGCGCTCCCTCGCCGAAGCTATCCTCGCTGTAAAAGAGAAGATCGTCATCTGCTCAACCTGCCAGAACACCACCGACGCCGACCCATGCGTCTTCTGCTGTAGGGAAGAGCGAGACCGCACCAAGATATGCGTCGTAGCAGAACCGCTGGATATTCTCCCCCTGGAGCGCACCAGGGAATATCAAGGGCTTTATCACGTGCTCCATGGCGTCATCTCCCCAATGGAAGGCATCGGCCCCGATAACCTCAAGATCAGGGAGCTTCTCTCACGGCTCCAGGATGGCGTGGTCACGGAGGTCATCCTCGCCACCAACCCCAACCTCGAGGGGGAGGCCACCTCCATGTACCTCCATCGGCTCATCAGCCCTCTGAACATCAAAGTCACCCGCCTCGCCCGCGGGCTACCCTTCGGCGCCGATTTAGAGTATGCCGACGAGGTCACCCTCACCCGCGCCCTGGAGAACCGCCAGGAGATCTAGGAGGGCTGTTAGACATCGTCACTCAGGTTGAATGATGACCAAAAATACAAATATTGGCAAATGTAGGCTTTGTGGCCGGGAAGCTGATATATTCGA
>JAIWEW010000027.1:0-10963 GCA_048632005.1 bacterium | reverse complement strand
TATACACATTATTAGCAAGGGTATTGTTAGAATTTAATTACACTTTTAATTGCCTCACCTTTTTTCAGCGCCTCAAAGGCTTCATTGATCTGGTCCAGGTTATAGCTCTTGGTAATGAGCTTATCGACGGGGAGCTTCCCCGCCATGAATAAATCTATGTATCTAGGAATATCAATCTGCGGTACAACATCACCCTGGGTACTCCCGGTAATTGTCTTGCCCAGGAGGAAATGGAAGGGAGCGATGCTGAGGGTATCAGCGAGAGGTGCCATTCCGGCTACGACGCAAGTGCCTCCTGTACGAACTGAGCCCAGGGCCTGCACCATAACGTTCACATTACCAATGCACTCGATAGCATAATCTGCTCCACCACCCGTTATCTCCGCAACCTTTCCCTGCGGCTCATCCTGGGAAGCGTTGACCATATAATCAGCCCCCAGCTCTTTGGCTTTGTTAAGCTTGCTGTCAACTGTGTCAATGGCGATGATCTTACCGGCGCCGGCTAGCTTGGCTCCCATGATAGCACTCAGTCCAACGCCGCCACAGCCGAAGATGGCTATGCTCTCGCCAGGCCTTACATCTGCTGTATTTATCGCCGCGCCAATACCTGTGCTAACTCCGCAGCCGAGAACACATACCACTTCAAGCGGTGCATCCTCGCGAATCTTTATTGCGGACCGCTCATGCACTACGACACTCTCAGCGAAGCAGGCAAGGCCGAAAAGGTGGTACAGGGTCTGATCACCTTTATGTAGCCGTGTCCCTCCCCCGGGTAGTGTTGCCATCATCTGAATAGGCAGGTTCTCCACGCATAAGGTGGGCCTTCCCTCATAACAGCGGGGGCATTTCCCGCATGAGAACGCTATGTTAAGCAAGACATGGTCGCCCGGCTGGACGGTGGTTACGCCGGGCCCAACTTTTTCTACAATGCCTGCCCCCTCATGCCCAGGAACGAAGGGGACGGGTTGAGGCATATCGCCTTTCATGAAGTGGAGATCGCTGTGGCATACTCCCGAAGCCACAATTTTGACTAGGATTTCATTCTGTTGAGGGTCATCAAGGGTGACATCCTCTACCTTTAATGGGGTGTTGGTCTCATATAGTACCGCTGCTTTCATTGCTTATATCCTCCTTTCATACTTAAGCTAACTCAGGCTGGACTTTCTAAAATGCCTTCCTCGGTTAGCATTACTTTTTCTTGGACAGTTTTAGCAGGTTATGGCAAATCCCACCGGTGTAAAGGGGGTAAGGCGGAGTCTCGAATACCTTGAAGGATGCCATGCTTGAATGATGGCACGTAATAACATCGTATTCCGTGTGCATGCTTCCATTTTGCCAGGCACCCATAAGTTTACTTTAAAGCCAGTAAATTTGTAAAGCACAATTTTAAGTATTGCCACTCCCTTTTAACCGAACATCCCGCCCCCGGCTCCCTTGGCATTTTCGGGATTGTACAGGATGTCTTCTTCCAGCAGCCGCTTGATCTCATCGTCGGGCATTTTCAGTAAATCGTGGCATATCTCCTCGGTGTGCTCGCCCAGTAGGGGAGCTGGCGTGCTCTTCAAAGGAGAAGTGCCGGACATTCTGAATGGCACGCCAGGGTAAAGCCTCTTACCTGATATGGCATGATCCAGCTCTATAATGGCACCGTCCCATTTTAGCTGCGGGTCCGCAAGAGTATCCGTAGCACGCTGCACTACACCGGCAGCGATACCGGCAGCCTGCAATGTTTCCATGACTACGTTCGTATCTAACGTGGATGTCCACTCTCCAACATATTTATCAAGCTCGTCAACGTTCTTAAGTCTGCCCAGTAGGTCGGTAAACTTGGGGTCGTTGGTCCAGGCAGGGTTTCCCATTGCGTCACAAAAGCTTTGCCACTCCTCATCGGTAAACACGGCTATGGTACACCACTCATCTGTACCCTTACACGGGTAGCAGCCATGGGGAGCAGCATAGAGGCTTCGATTCCCCATCGGTTTTGGTATCCGCTTATTGAAAGTATAGTCCAGATAGTACTCTCCCGCGAGGCTTGCGGCTACCTCTGTTTGAGCCATGTCAATGAACTGAGCTTTGCCAGTGCGGCGTCGGTAGTCGAGTGCGGCAATTGCTGCTATTACAACATGTTTACTGGCCATATGGTCCGGGTACGGTGCGTTGGAACCTACGGGATAGGGGTCATCTGGCTGCGCCCAGATGGAGAGCACGCCGGATGCTGCTGAGAGCATCGGGCCATAGGCCTGGTACTCGCTGTAGGGCCCTCCACCACCAAAGCCCTGGCTGCTGACATAGATAATCTGGGGGTTGATCTTCTGCACGTTCTCATAATCAAATCCCAAACTTTTCATTACCCCACCGCGGAAGTTCTCGGCCAGAATATCGGCTATCTTGACCAGTTGGCTTACTATATCCCATCCCTTTTTTGTCTTCAGGTTCACCCCGAAGCTACGTTTGCTGCGATTCGTCTCATTAAACTGGCCGATATTGTTTATATCCGGCCCAATAGTCCTCATGAAATCGAGGTTATCCTTCGACTCTATCTTGATAACATCGGCCCCCAGCTCCCCGAAAATCTTACCCGCATCGGGGACTACACCTCCGGTGCCGAAGCTCAAAATTATGACATTTTCAAGAGGCAGCATTGCGTCCTCCTCCTATACTATTCCGCCGCCCCTGAGGGCGACCAAGGCATCTTTGGAGAGGCCTAACTCCTGGCAATAGACCTCCTCATTGTGTTCGCCTAGGCATGGAGCGGGGCGTCTCACAGTTGCTGGTGTCTCTGTCCACTTGTAGGGCGGACCGGGATAGTCAGCTTTGCCGGCCACTGGATGGTCAACCTCAACAAAGTATTCTCTGGCTTTGGTTTGTGGACTATTATAAAAATCCGCTATGCTTAAGATGGGAGCGATTGGGACGCCCTCTCGCCGACCCGCTTCGAAGAGCTCACGCATGGTATACTTTGTCGTGAATTCCAGCATGAGAGCATAAAGATCATCGGCGTTACCGATTCGGTACATAAAACTCCGCCACTCTTCTGTTTGAAGCACGTCAGGATTATCCAGCACCCGCATCAGGGCATCCCATTGTCTTGGAGTCAGAGCAATTATCCTAATGAATCCGTCCTTGCAAGGGTAAACCGGGTAGATCTGGGCTCCCATTCTATTCTCGGAGGTTGGTGGTGGCCCTCCCGGATTGAGAGCATAGGAGTAGTTTGGTATTATCCAGGGATAGAGACCCGTGCGCGAGGTAACGTGCACCGGTGTGTCAATGTACTGCCCCTGTCCCGTGGTGCCGCGCATGTAGATGGCGGCCACTATCGATACGCTCGCATGGACAGAAGCCGAGTCGTAAGCAGGTGATCCAGGCAGCAGGCATGGCTCTTTACCCGGGTATCCGCTGGTGATCATGATACCGCTCAGGGCGAAATCGACGATATTGGAACCCTTGCGACCTTTATAGGGGCCTGAGTGACCGAACTCGGTCATGCTGGCCATGATAAGCCCGGGATTTATCTCACTGAGTACGGAATAGTCGAGGCCTAGCCCACCCATATAATCCGGAGGTGAGTTGTCCACCAGAACATCGGCAGTCTTGACCAGCCTCTTTAGGATATTACTGCCCTCCACAGTGTCCAGCCTCAGGGTTACCCCGCGCTTGTTAGCATTGCGATGGAGGAAGTGCAAGCTTTTCTCGGGATGAGGCGTATCACCTGCAAAAGGTGGAATCCCGCGACCGGGATCCCCCTCCGGCCGCTCGATCTTGATAACATCCGCACCCAGGTCTGCCAGCAATTTAGTGCAATAAGCACCATTACTATCAGTAAGGTCCAGGACGCGGTATCCGCTTAACGCACCCTCTTGTCCCTTTGTCAACGTATTACCTCTTAATTGTCCTAGGCCAGCGGTTTGAAGTATTTAATATCGAGAATGGAACCCTCGCGCTCCTTCTGGAAAACTGCCTGAACCCTCATACCGACCCTTAATTGCTCGGGATCTACCTCGCCCAGCATATGAACAAATCCCGTATCGGCACCATCCAGTTGAATTATGCCATATATTATAGGTGTCCCCGTTGGCTGAATCGATTTCGTTTCATAGTCCGTGGCATAGGTAAGAACAGTGCCCTTATCACTGATCTCAACCCATTCATCGAGCTGACCATAACAATCCTTACAAATAGACCTGGCCGGGACATAAACGCGATTACATGTAGGGCATCTCATGCCCATAATTCTCTTCTTATCCCTCAGCTCGATTAAAAAGCGGCTACCTACCGCACCGGCGGAAAAAGTATTCGGAATATATATCTGTCCGTGATAAATCCAGACATCCCTGTCCTCCAGCTTTTCGGTTACTATCGCCATATCCTGACCTCCTATTCCTCAATCGTTCTGAAGTAAAGAATGTCCTGCGTACCCTGGCCGCGCTCATCATAGTCCTCTTTCCACACAGCCTCCAGCCGCATTCCTGTCTTCAGCTTCTCCTTGTCTGTCTCTTCAAGCCAGTGTCTATAAAAAACACCGTTATCAAGCAGGATGACGGCGGACGGGTAGGGGTTTGCCCACTTCTCGCCGAAGTGCGGATCCCACAGGGGATAGACGAGATAGGTGTACTGGTACAAAGTGCCCGTCTGGGGAAGCTCAACCCAGTCCCAGCCCATATCGATCTTGCACTTGGGGCATACCGGTGTTGGTGGCAACCAGATGTCCTTACACTGGGGGCACCGATTACCCACCAGCTTCTTATTTTCCTTCGCCTCTGCATATACCTTGCCCAGGTACTTGCCCGTGGACCAGTCGTAAGGCCGATGCGCATTATATTTTATACGAATATACTCGGGTCCTTCTGCCTTTTTCTTCATCGATTCCTTGGCCATTATTTTCCCTCCTACAGAGACCTCTTGAGCAAGAACATCACTGTCCAGTTGGGACCGCCAAGAGCTGTGGCTATGGCTGTCTTTATATCCCTGGTGGTCTGATGTTCTCCAGCATCCCCCCGGATCTGAAGCGCGGCCTCCGCCACGCGGATTACAGGGGTAGCCCCTATGGGATTTGTAGATATCACCCCTCCGGACGGATTCACCGGGAACTCTCCCTCAATCTCAGTTATTCCCTTTTCTATCAGCTTCCAGCTCTCGCCTTTTTCACAAAAATGGAGATGCTCATAGAGATTCAGTTCCTCCCAGTTAGATGGCTCGTAGATCTCCGCCATATCGACCTGTTTTCGAACGTCGGTAATGCTATTCCTCTTGTAGATCTTTTCGCATGCGACTTGCTGTGTGTATGTCTCCTTACCGGTGGGATCGCCAAAGACCCCGGCGCGGAACGGTTCCTGGTGCACTACTTCGACATCTGCCAGCCAGACTGGTTTCTTGTGGATTTTCTTTGCCTTCTTCTCCGTAGCCAGTATTAGAACGCATGCGCCGCAGGATTGGGGACAGAAATCCAGCAGTCTAAGCGGCCATACCAGGTATGGCGACTGCAGTATCTCGTCTATGCTCTTCAGCCCGAGCTTCAGGTGGGCATACGGGTTTCTACACGCACCCTTGTCTGATTTTAGCCGGACCATGGCGGCGTGCTCTTCCGTTCCTCCGGTTATCTCCATATAGGATAGTGCCTGTTTGGCAAACTCGCCGATGGCACCTGTCGCTGCCCCTTTAGCCCAGACGGGAACAGCGGCGGCACTGATAGCTGCGGTGGTGTCCCCGCAATCCTGCTTCTCAAAGCCAATTACCATGGCCAGGTCATATAGGCCTGAGGAAACCATGTAGAAGCCCTCAGCAACAGCAGAGGCGCCGGTAGTGCCACCTGTATTTACTTTGAACCCCGGCTTACCCAGCGCTCCGATTTCAGCGACCATCCCATGGTCCGGTAGGAAAATGCCCTCAAAGGTCTCCATATTACCCGTGAAAATAGACTCAATGTCCCTTATGCTCAACTGTGCGTCGGCCAGGGCTGATCTGACTGCCTCAGCAACCATCTCCGGCTGGTTAACATCGTCTCGCTTGCTTGTATGATACGTTTGTCCGATTCCTACAATTGCTACTCTATTGGCCATATCTCACCTCTAACTACATGTTGCCCAGAATCATTACTGCTTGATGCTGCCCGCAGATCCCGGTGTAACCATGGGCAAGGGCTACCTTAGCCCCTTTTATCTGTCTATCGCCAGCTTCACCGCGAAGCTGCAGCACCGCCTCAACCACGCGTGCCATTCCTGCCACTCCATTTGGGTTGCCTGGAAGCACCCCTCCCGAAGGGTTCACCGGGAGATTGCCACGCATCTTGATTGACCTGGATTCAACCAGTTTTCCTCCATCACCTCGGTCACAGAAACCAAGGCCTTCTAACCATAGGGGTTCCTGATATGAGTATTCCGTGGATATCTCGGCGACGTCAATCTGTCTCAACGGATTATTGATACCAGCCATACTATAGGCCTTCTTAGCAGCTTTCATTAGGGCCTCACAATCGGCCAGGTCTCGATCTCCGAGGTAATGTGTTTCATAGCAGTTTGAGGCGCCCATAATCCACACCGGATTCTTGGTAAGCTTCTTAGCCCTTGCCTCTGTCGTCATAATCATGGCACAGGCGCCATCCGATATCGGTTTGGTGTCGAGAAGCCTGATGGGCGACACCAGCATCTTCGAGCCGAGAACATCGTCTACCGTGATATCCATGGGCTCCTGGGCGAGAGGGTTATTCTTGGCATTCGCCCGGTTTCTTACCGCAACCATCGCGCACTGCTCTGCCGTTATACCGTATTTGTACATGTATCTCTTAGCCTGAAGGGCAGCGGCTGAGGTAAAGTCCAGTCCCAACTGCCTCATAAAAATGGCATCGAAGGCCGCATTTTCGACCAGGCTCTTATGCGCCTGGGATTCCTTGGTATGCGCCTCAACCAGGACGATATCCTGGCGTCCAGAGAGGATCTGTGCCATGGCGGCGTAGACGGCATTGATTCCATCCTCAGAAATATTGTCCTCATGTCCTAAATGTGCACCAACAACGTGCTGGATATTCATGCTGGATATGGTTCTGCCATCCCAGAAATCCTGGGAGCAGGTGACGGCGGAGTCGATATCGGAGAGAGAGAGCCCCGTCTCCTCCAGAACTTGCTTTATCGCCTCATATGACAGTTCCTCCTCATTAACATCAGTTCTATTGGGGTGGTATTTAGTCTGTGCAACCGATATGATTCCTACTCTTTCAGACATAGATACTCCTTCCTTTAGTGCTGGTCTACCCAGCGCTGTGGTCCGAAGTCGGCTGTATCCTGCTCCGCAAGCAGGGTAGCGAAACCATCGTCACAGTAACGCAGTGTGGATTTACGGTCCATGTCTTGCACGGAGCATATAGTAGCCTTGGTCATGATTACTGCTGCCAGGCGCATGCCACCGATCTTCCGTGCCATCTCTTTGGCCTTGCCCAAATATTGGTCAGGGGACCAGACCTGATTGGCGAAGCCTATGCGATGTGCTTCCTTGCCGTCGATTATGTCGCCGGTGCAGCACAGCTCTATTGCTTTTGAGACACCCACCCGCCACGCCATGTTGGCGGTACCCCCGGCACCGCCGATCCACCCCAGGTTCTTTACATGCATATCGCTGATCTGGGCGGTCTCCGATGCCACAACCAGGTCGCAGGCGAGTGCCATTTCCGTACCACCTGCTGTACAGACACCATCGATGGCAGCTATGGATATCTTGGGTGACCAGGTGATCTTCTCAAATGTCGGTACCATGGTAGGTTTTGGTTGCCTGAGGTTCCAGAAGTTCTTAACGCCAGAGGGTTTGTTGAGGGTTACATTGGCTGGAGCTTCCTCCACGGATCCCTCGAGGACTCCGTCAGATGTAAATCCCGCCATCTCTTTAAGATCGGCTCCGGCGCAGAAACAGGGCCTTCCATCGGGCCTCGGTGAACCGGTGAAAATGAATGCCCTTATATCGTCATCGTTATCGATCACATTCAGTACGTCATTCAGCTCCTGCCACATCTTGATACTAAGTGCATTCAGCGACTTGGGTCTGTTTAGGGTGATAACACCAAATCCAGCTTCTTTTTCGTACTTAATGGTCTCGTATTGCGTCAAGAATTCCCTCCTTATACTTCACCAGACTGCTGAAATAGCCTCAATCAACCCCCTATATCCCCCAGTCTTGGGGAACTTTTAAAGCTGGGGGACACCCCCAGACCACCGACAGGAAGTATCCTGCACCTCTTTTTCAGCGGTCTCTATACTTGTAGACTATAATTGGTGCTCTACAATGATGCAGAGCAAAAAGAATTGTAAAATTATACTGGATCCTGTCGCCCAGTATCGGCTTGGACAGTACTAATGTGCCCTTTCAGGGACACAAACGTGATATTCTGTGACGATCTTGCTCACAGAGGTCTCTATAGATATGTTTTAGTGAACCTCTCCATCTCGGTTGTTGGTTTCCACCATTTTGTAACGCCCATGTCATCGGCCACCCTATTGGCAGCAAGGTAGCCTGACCCGCCGAGCACTAGTCCTCCAGGATAGCTAGAAACCCCGCAAATGTAGAGTCCCTCGATCGGTGTGCTATGCCCCGAGCATTCAATATTGGGGCGGAAGGTGTTAAGCTGCGTTGGCCTGTAATCACCGTGCTTAATAGAGCCGCGGCGCATATTGGGGAAGCGTATCTCGATGTCAACCGGCGTCTCGGCATTGGTCTGTATGATATTGTCCCGGGTGAAGTTGGGAGCCACCTTCTGCCATTTATCGAGGATCGCATCCTGCAGCTCAGGGGAGCGTTTCTCCCAGCCCCCCACGATATCGTATGGGGCATGCATTTGGAAGAAGGAGACCTCCCCGCCCCACGGGGCGTAAACCAGGTGAGGATCCCAGAAGCTCTCGCAGGTGGAATGCCCGCCGAAGCTCTTAAGGTCGATATTGCCGGCCATAACGTTCGTCCAGTGTTCTAGTAGCTGGTCGGTGCTTTCGATGCCGAAGATGACCATGAACGATTCATTAACCCACGGCTCCTCTGCCTTATACAGCGGTATCTCCTTGGAAGCGACATGCAGAGTATAGAAGCTCCACTTGTCATAGACCCATCCCTCAACCGACTCCTGCAGCGTCCCCGGCAGGTTATCGCCTCCCACCAGGTCGAGGAAAGTGGTGTGCGGGTCGAGGCTGGAGATAACCGCCTTCGCTTTAAGGGTGCGGCCCTCCAGGGTCTCCACCCCGATTGCTTTGCCATTCTGCATTATTATCTTGCTCACCTCGCACATATCGAGGATTACTCCGCCGTTAGCCACGATCTCTCGTCCCATAGCGCCGGCAAGCTTATGCGACCCCCCATAGCAGTAGCACTTGTTCATGCCGCGGCACAGCAGCAGGGGAACAAAGAGGCCGGTGCCGGTTTCCATCGGGTCCAGGCCCCACATACAGCTGACGTATAGCAACAGGGCGCGGATGCGGTCGTTCTCAAAATTTTCGGTGATGATCTCGTAGGGGCTCTTCTCGCTAAGCTCCAGCAACTCCCGTCCCACATCAGTCTTATCGAGGATAACAGACAGGTCCATGGGAGACATCGCCGGCATATATGTAAGAGGTGCGATGATCTCGTCGACAATCCTGCGCCATGTACGCATTACCTTACCGAAGGCAACGGCGTCCTTTTGAGAGTACCGCATGAATGAGTCACGGGTGTCCTCGATCATGCGGGTGAGCAGAAGTGAGCTGCCGTCCTCGAAGGCCATGGCTGTCTGAAGGTTAGGCTTAATCCATGACATGGCATGGTTGTCCAGATTGAAGTCCTTTATTATAGGCATATAGTCGACCATCATATGGTAAACAACGTGAGCATTGGAATAGTAGCAGGGCCACATGATCTCCTCGGTGGCCAGGCCGCCGCCTATCTCGTATCGTCGCTCAATTACCGCTACCTTGAGTCCGGCCTTGGCCAGGTATGCCGCTGTCATCAGACCGTTGGGGCCCGCGCCTATAATAATGGCATCCCAGGTGCTTTCACGGGGAAACTCATCGAATACCCCGCCAATCAGCAGAGGCTGTTCGTGCTTAGTAAATTCCATCATTTCCTCCTTCTGTTCTCCCCTTGCTATGAACTAAGCAGATATCTTCCCCTCGCGGGGTACGGCCGATATCTTGCCCTTCTCAGGTATATACCAGGGTGAAGCGTACCACCAGTCGCCGGGCTCGGCGACACCGTCCTCGATGAGGATGTGCATCAGGTTATAACCACAGGCCATCAGGCACAGCCCTCCGGGGTGCGCCGCAGACTGATGAACGAAGTAGAGCCCATCGATCCCGGGCATACGGAAGCGTGCCATCTCTGGCAGGGGTCGCTCGTTCCACCACTGGTCGCGGCAGTGGCGGATGCCGTACCAGGAACCGCCGAGCATGCCGGTATTGCGGAACTCCTGCTCCCATGGTGTCAGCACCCAGTGTTCAATTAGGTCTTCCTCGAGGTTCTCAATAACGCAGCTGAATGCCTTGCGGAAGTATGCCTTCAGCTCCTCTTTGTGAGCATTCATAGCCTCTGGGCCGTCGATGTGGTACTGCGGAGGGGGTACATAGAACTCTATAGAGCTCTCAATATACTGGCCGGGGCGGTTGCACTGCGAGTGGTAGGTTGGGTCGATTATCTTATTACTGCCGGCCCACAGCCAGATAATTTCGTCGTAGGGCACGGTGGGGTTGCCCTGTATCCCCATGCAATCTGCTACGTGCCTGTAATATAGTTCCCGTGAGTCCATCGGGTAACAGACTCCTGTCTGCTCGGCCGCCTTGTACTTTTCACGATAGCGAAGCGGATTCTTCGTGAGGAAGTAGTTACAGTATATGGGGCCACCCTTGATATTGAGGTCGTTCACGCGCTGCATCAGGCCGGGCTCCACGTTCTGCGGCCCGAGGAGGTCATTGAAGGTCTGCTTGATCTCGGTGGCGCTGATCACAGCCTTGTCTGCCCAGATTAC
>JAIWEW010000026.1:0-10989 GCA_048632005.1 bacterium | reverse complement strand
TAGTCTCAATCAACCCCCTAATCCCCCAATCTTGGGGGACTTTTAAAGCTGGGGGACACCCCCAGACCCCCGGCAGGAAGTATCCTGCACCTCTTTTTCAGCGGTCTCCCTTTATAATTCCTGCTTCGCCTTCTGCTTCAGCTCGTATAGCTTGGTGAGCGCCTCGAGTGGCGTCATCGCATCCACCTCCAGTTGCGCCAGCTCATCCAAAATTGGCGATGAACCCGCCAAAAGGGGGAGCTGCTGCGGCTGCAGCACTTTTCGCCCTTCCCTTTCTAGATGCGAGCCATTTCGCTGGCGGCCGTTTTCCAGATTGGAAAGCACCTCCTCAGCACGGTGAATCACCGAACGGGGTAGACCGGCAAGCTGCGCTACATGGATACCATAGCTCTTATCGGTGCCTCCAGGCATTATACGGCGTAAAAATATCACCTTACCGTCCTCTTCGGCTACGGCAAAATTGTAGTTCTTCACCCTGGGCAGGAAGTTGGCCAGCTCCACCAGTTCGTGGTAATGTGTGGCAAATATGGTCTTTGCCCCCAGCCCGGGGTGGTGATGAATGTATTCGGCAACTGCCTGAGCGATGGAGATGCCATCATAGGTACTGGTTCCCCTGCCGATTTCATCCAGTATTACCAATGAGCTAGCGGTGGCATGGTTCAGGATGCTCGCTGTCTCCTCCATCTCCACCATGAATGTAGAACGACCCATCGACAGCTCATCCTGAGCACCGACCCGGGTAAAGATGCGATCGATGATACTTATAGCGGCTGAATCAGCAGGAACAAAGCTGCCGATCTGCGCCAGAAGCACTATGAGCGCCACCTGCCTTAAGTATGTAGACTTCCCTGACATATTGGGGCCGGTGAGTATTATCATCTGGGCGTTCTCGTTAGAGAGATAGGTGTCGTTTGGAACGAAAGGCTCATCGCTGATCAATCGCTCCACAACGGGGTGGCGACCGCCGGATATAACGATAGTATCCTCCCCGGTTAGCTCTGGTCTCACGTAGCCATATCGTACCGCTGCCTCCCCCAGGGAGCAGAAAACATCAATATGAGCCAGCACAGTAGCTATTTTCAGTATACTCTCAGCGGCCGTGCCTACCTGGCTTGATACTCGGCGGAATATAGTTCCTTCAAGTTCAGCAAGCCTCTCCTGAGCATTGAGTATCAGCGATTCATATTCCTTGAGCTGAGGAGTGAAAAAGCGCTCCGCGTTCATCAGCGTCTGCTTGCGAATATAATCCGCAGGTACCTGAGGCAGATTGGGCTTTGAGACCTCGATATAGTAGCCGAAGACCCTGTTATACCCCACTTTTAGCGATTTGATCCCCGTCCCCTCCCGCTCCTCTCGCTCCAGGTTTGCCAGATATCTCTTAGCCTCTCCTGAATCTGTTCTGACCCGGTCCAGCTCTGGTGAGAAACCTTCCTTGATAACACCGTCACCCAGATTTGGCGGAGGCTCCTCAGCGATCGCCTGGGAGATCAATGCAACGACATCGTTGCAAGGGTTCGATCCCTCTAAAATACATCTGGTGGGGGTAGCCCCTTCTTGCTTAATCGTCTCACCAAGCTGAGTGGCAACCTCAAGGCTGCGGCGAAGGCTAACCACCTCCCTCGGCGTGGCAATACCGCTCCTGATACGGTTGATAAGCCTCTCCAGATCAGCGATTTGGTTGAGTAAAGCAATGGTCTTTGTACGCCGCCCGGTATTTTCATGGAACCATGCTACTGCGTCAAGCCGTTCATTCAACTCTGTTATATCCAGTAGAGGTTGACCCAGCCACTTGCGAAGCAACCTCCCTCCCATAGCTGTTTTTGTCAGATCAACCACGGAGAGCAGGGAACCGGTTGTTCCCTGGCGGAAGGTATGAAACAGTTCCAGATTACGCCGCGTCTGGGGATCAAGGATCATGAACGACTCTGTCGAATAGGTGGAGAGTCCGGTGAGTTGCCCAAGCGCTCCCTTTTGGGTCTCGCCAAGGTAATGGATAATGGCACCCGCCGCCCTTACCGCTAGAGGCAGATGAGC
Source organism: bacterium (assembly GCA_048632005.1). Taxonomy (GTDB): domain Bacteria; phylum Chloroflexota; class Dehalococcoidia; order E44-bin15; family E44-bin15; genus JAAXQM01. The sequence goes on along the minus strand of JAIWEW010000026.1, from coordinate 8,955 downwards.
ACAGCCATATCCCTCGAGAGATAAGATGCCAAAGTGGTCCCGCAGAAGCTGGCGGGCAGTTTCAAATTCGAACCACTGCTGGTCGAGGAAGGTTATCGGAGCATCTCTCTGGCAAAAACCAGCAAGGTCGGAGCTACGTGGTGCCAGAACTTCTGATGGCCGCAGGCGCTCCAGCTCCGCTGCGGCACGCTCCCAGGAGAGCTGGGTGGTTTGGAACTCGCTTGTAGTTATATCGACATAGGCGATGCCCCCCTGTTCCCCATCGGAAACGATAGCCACAAGATAGTTATTCGCTTTCCCCTCCAACAATCCTGGCTCAATCACGGTGCCCGGGGTTACGACACGAACCACATCCCGCTCTACCAGTCCTTGTACTCTGGACTCACCGAGTTGCTCGCAGATAGCGACCTTATAACCCTTGTTTATCAGCCTCGCCAGATAGTTATCCAGGGCGTGATAAGGAATCCCTGCCATCGGGAAGCGCTGCCCCTTGCCCAGCTCCCGGGCGGTGAGCACGATCTCCAGCTCCCGGGAGACAATCCTGGCATCCTCATCGAAAGTTTCGTAGAAGTCACCGAGACGGAAGAAGACAATTGCTTCCGGATACTTCCGCTTGATCCTGAGGTATTGCTGTCTTAATGGAGTCATTTTCCGCGGCCTTTTTGCCCTTGGCGCTATTCTACTAGAAAACGTCTCGGCAAACAATAAAAACCCTCCCTAATCAGGGAGGGTTTCCACTTTTTTAAAGCGGTGAGGCCTTTTCGGCCTTCAACTGTAATTATTTAGAGACTGCTGAAATAGTCTCTATCAACCCCCTTTTCCCCCAATCTTGGGGGAAATATTAAAGCTGGGGGACACCCCCAGACCCCCAGCAGGAAGTATCCTGCACCTCTTTTTCAGCGGCCTCATTTATTTGGTTAATTTACCTTTTCCACTCTTACCGCGCATACCTTCGTCTCAGGAATTTTAGCAACGGGGTCTAAAGCAGGACTGGTGAGCAAATTGGTACGGCTTTCAGCAAAATGGAAGGTCATAGATACTACCCCCGGTGGACAAATATCTGTTACCTTTGCTTTAACGGGCACCTTCCCTCGGCGAGAAATGACACGCACCATCTCGCCATCAGAAATTCCAAGATTAGCGGCATCTTTTGGATTAATCTGCACTAACTCCTGACTATGCAATATATTAAGACCTTCTACCCTTCGCGTCATAGTGCTTGTATGGTAGTGAAAAAGACTACGGGCGGTAGTGAGAACTAAGGGATACTCTTCATCTATAACCTCAGCGGGTGGCTTATACTCCAGAGGCACAAACTTGCCTTTGCCATTTTGGGTAGCGAAACAATTGGTGTGAAGAATCGGTGTCCCGGGGTGTTCGCTGGTTGGACAAGGCCATTGCAAACCTCCATTTTCCAGACGGGCGTAAGATACACCTTTGTATGTTGGCATTAAAGATGCTATCTCTTCCATAATTTCAGCAGGATGGCCATAATTAAATCCTTTGCCGCCCATTCTTTTAGCTATTTCGCAGGTAATCTGCCAATCAGGCCATGAATCCCCAATTGGCTCTATCGCCTTTCGGATACGCTGAATCCGGCGCTCAGTATTAGTGAATGTTCCATCCTTCTCCGCAAAGCTTGCCGCAGGCAGAATGACATCGGCTAATCTTGCGGTTTCCGAAAGAAATATATCCTGAACTATAAAAAACTCCAGCATATCAATAGCATCCTCAGCATGTTTAGCGTTTGCCTCACTTAGAATCGGGTTTTCGCCACTTAGGTAGAGAGCTTTAATTTTCCCCTCACATATAGCATCGAAAATTTCAGTGTGTGTCAGCCCCGGAGAAGCGCTCAAGCTACAATCCCAAGCCGCCTCAAATATTCTTCGTGCCTCTAAGTTAGCCACTGGTTTATAGCCGGGATAGACATCAGGTAAACAACCCATATCGCAAGCACCTTGGACATTGTTTTGCCCTCTTAAAGGATTAACCCCGGTTGATGGTTTGCCGATATTTCCAGCAAGCATTGCCAGGTTGCTGATCGCTAACACGTTATCAGTCCCATGGGAGTGCTGAGTAATACCCATACAGTAAAGAATACTTCCAGGTTTGCGGGCAGCATAGATCCGAGCTGCCGCAATTATCTTCTCCTTAGGTACACCTGTAATCTGCTGCACAGACTCCAGATCAAAGTTCTCAAGCGAATTTTTAAAAACCTCAAAATTTTCGCAACGATCTTCAACAAAAGAAGCATCAAATAGCTCCTCATCAACGATTACCCGCATCATTCCCATAAGTAGAGCTACATCAGTACCAGGGTGGTGCTGTAGATAGATGCTCGCAAAGCGAGATAGTTCAATCTCTTGTGGATTGGCTACAATAAGAGTGGATCCATTTCGTACTGCTTTTTTTATCTGGAGCCCTATTATGGGGTGAGCAACTGTAGTGTTGGTGCCAATGGCCAGGATACACTCGGCATCAGCTATCTCCTCTATCGAATTGGTCATTGCCCCGCTACCGAAACTTTGGACCAGACCAGCCACAGTGGGGGCATGTCAGAGGCGGGCACAATGGTCAATATTATTTGTGCCCATTACCCCCCGCGTGAACTTCTGGAAGACGTAATTATCCTCGTTAGTGCATCTGGCTGAAGATATGGCAGCGAATTGGTCGCCTTTGTAGCCTCCCAACTTGGCTATCACTAACTCTAGCGCCTCGTCCCAAGTAGCTTCCACGAATATACCATCCTTTTTAATCAGCGGCGATGTCAGCCGATCCGGATGGTTTATGAAATCATACCCATACCTGCCCTTAACACAGAGTCTGCCCTTGTTGACCGGGTTTTCGGTATCCCCCCGCACATTGACAACGGAACTGCCCCTAACACCCAGATGAATCCCGCAACCAACCCCGCAATAAGCGCAGATGCTCTTCACCTCACGCGCTGGTCTCTGCGTGGTTTTGGGAGCTAGTGCGCCTACGGGACACCTCACAACACATTCCCCGCAAGACACGCAGTTGGATTCTACGATAGGTTTGTCCTTAATAGTGCTGACCTTGGTAGCATATCCGCGAAAAGCGAAGTCAATGGCACCGACCCCTAGAATTTCATCACAAGTCCGGATGCAGATGCCACAAAGGACACATTTGTTGGGATCGCGGCTGAAGAAGGGGTTTGAATCATCAATAGGAAGGTTGCTGTGCACCCGTTTCAATCGGCTGAGGTGTCCTTCCTCAATGCCCAGATAAACAGCAATGTCCTGCAATTTACACTCGGTGTTCTTGGTACATTCAAGGCAATCACCTTCGTGATTTACAATCAGCAGTTCAGCAGCAATACGCCGCACATTGTTGATTTCAGGGCTCTCCGTTATTATCGCAATTCCTTCTTCGACAGGCGCTTTACAGGAGATGGTAAGCCCCTTTCCTTTGATCTCAACTATACATAGTCGGCATCCTCCAAATGGCTTCAGATCGGGGTGATAGCAGAGATGAGGAATGTAGATACCATGCTCAAGTGCCGCCTTGAGTATGGTATCTCCTTCATTCGCCGCAATTGTTAGGCCATCAATTGTAAAGGTGATTTTACCCTGCATCTTTAACCTCCATTGGTAGTTGTCCCGGGATACACTCCACGGCACTGAAGCGCTCCGGACACACGCTCATGCATACCCCACATCTGATACATTTACTCTGGTTAATTACGTGAATTTGCTTCTTTCCGCCGGTTATCGCTTCGACAGGACATTCCCTAAGACAGATCATACAGGCCTTGCACTTCTCTGGCAGGATATGGTACGAGATAAGGGACCTGCACACCCGAGCTGGGCATTTTTTCTCATGGATGTGTACCTCGTACTCCTCCCTGAAATATCGTATGGTCGTCAGCACAGGGTTGGGGGCGCTCTGTCCCAGGCCGCAAATCGAGCCTTTTTTAATCGCCTCACCTAGTTCCATAAGCAAGTCAATATCCTCCGGTTTACCTTCCCCTTCAGTAATAGCTTTGAGTATATCCAGCATTTGCAGAGTCCCCAATCTACAAAGAGAACACTGGCCGCAGGACTCCTTCTGGGTGAAATCAAGGAAGTAACGCGCTACGTCAACCATACAGGTATCCTCATCCATTACCACCATGCCTCCAGAGCCCATTATCGAACCAGCAGCCTTGAGTGAATCGAAGTCAACCGGAGTATCAAGTAAACTTGCTGGAAGACATCCCCCCGAAGGACCTCCTGTTTGCGCTGCCTTGAACGTCTTACCCTCAAAAATTCCCCCACCAATCTCAAAAATAATCTCACGTAGAGTGATCCCCATAGGCACCTCGATCAATCCGCAGTTTGCCACCTTGCCAGTGAGGGAAAAGAGAGCCGTGCCCTTGCTCTTCTCAGTGCCTATGCTGCCAAACCAGTCGGCCCCTTGAGTGATAATACGTGGAATATTGGCATAGGTCTTCACGTTGTTGAGCAAGGTAGGCTTATCCGCAAGTCCCACCTCAGTCGTTCTCGGACGAGGCATGGGTTTTGGCATTCCGCGTTTGCCTTCGATTGAGAGAACCAATGCAGTGGATTCACCACAAACGAAGGCACCGGCACCCTGAAAAATCACAAGATTAAAATCGAAATTGCTACCCAGAATGTTCTCACCGAGGAGACCCTTCTCTTTTGCTTGGGCAATAGCGATTTGCATTTGCCTAATCGCTACGGGATACTCCGCCCGGACATAGATATAACCCTCTTTTGCACCAATAGCATAGCCTGCAATAATCATCCCCTCCAGTACCGAATGGGGATCGCCTTCTAATACAGACCGATCCACAAATGCCCCTGGGTCGCCTTCATCGGCATTGCAGATGACATATTTTTCATCCCCTGGCGCGTTGCGACAGGCCTCCCACTTGCGCCCGGCGGGAAAACCGGCACCGCCAAGTCCCCTCAACCCAGAGCGCCCCACCTCATCAATAATAGACTTCGGATCCATTTCGAAAAGAGCATTGTTCAGTGCTCTGTATCCCCCATTGGCGATATAGTGGTTTATATTCGTGGGGTCAATGTATCCGCAATTATACAAAACCCTTCTTATCTGAGATTTGAGCACCGGCAAATCATTAAGTCTAGGGATTGCCTCGATATTGCAGTCGCCGGTAGTGCCTAACGCAATATCAGCCAATGGATCATCGTTGATGATGTAACTCTCAATCAGCCTCTTCGCCATTTCAGGAGTAACGTTGTGATACCAGATATCGGGTCGTTCCGGTTTGGCGATCTTGACCAACGGTTCGCCATAACAAGGCCCGAGACACCCTGTTTCAATAATATTCGCGTCGATATTACGATTTTCCATCTCTTGCCGTAGTACTTCAAGTACCTCCAGTGCTCCTGCAGAACGACCACAAGTCGCTGTGCCCACAAAGATAGAAGGCTTTGTGCTTCGCTGCAATGCCTCCCATTCCGCTTTCGCCTCTCTTTCTATCTCATGAAAGCTCATCACTGCTCACTTTTACGAAGACTTCCTTTACCTTTTTAGAAGTCATCTTCGCCCTTACTTCTCCATCTATCGCAATGCACGGTGCCAGCGCGCAACAGCCAATGCAAGCCACGGTCTCAAGAGAGTATTCCTGATCGGGGGTGGTCTCCCCCTCGTCTATACCTACCTGCCTCTTCACTTCATCAAGAATCTGAGGCGCACCTCGCACATGGCACGCCGTTCCTCTGCAAACCATGATCTGCTTTCTACCGATAGGGGTGAAGCGGAATTGAGAAAAAAAAGATGCTACACCGAAGACATTGCTTTCAGACACACCGAGAAACTCAGCGACCTTAGCCATCGCCTCTTCAGTAAGATAGCCATATTCAGCCTGAATTTCCTGCAAAATTGCAATCAGTTCGTCTCTCCTTTCTTTGTAAGTGGATAAAATTTCTGTCAGGCAGCGCTCCATAATACTTCCCTCCTTACCACTTTTCTTGCTGTAGCCGACAGTCCAGCCAAGTCCCCAACCGCTTATCCAGTTTGCCAATATATGCCTCTATCCAGCACACATCCCCGCTGGAAAGTGCGGCTGCTTCCTCCGAAGTCAGGTCATAGTCTTTGCAAGCCTTGGCAGAGTCATCTGCCAATTGAGCAAGAAAATTATCATTTTCTGCTGCCCCTTCTAATACTGCCAACACCGCCGCTTTGCTCATCGTTTTCCCTCCTTGTTACCATTATCTTACGGATTATTAAACACCTTTTCAACCGCCGTTTAGCCTAACTAGTTATATTTTAACTATTTTTAACATACTCCTGTATGTAATGGACTAGTAGTTCGCATGCGGAGTCAATACTCATGTGTGCAAGATTGACGACAAGACCTCACTGTGAAGCGTCTTGCCAGTCTATCTGATAAATCAATATTGCCCATATAGCCCTATGGCGGTCTATTTTTTAGTGAGTTCGATCGATTTTTCCCCATTTACATCACGGCGATCCACCGCTTCTCTCTTTTTAATGCCCTCTTTATGCCATACTTATTATGCCATTCCAACTAAAACAGAATAGAACCACTCTTGTTGCGGTTCAGGCAAAGGGGCTACGTCCACACGGCGACTACGACGGCTACGATAGAGGCGGGGAGCTTTGGCTGTCACTGTTGTGTACTCGTCCAGTACATTGGCGATTGAAGCACAATAGACACGTTATAGCTAGGTGTGTTGTGCCTATGGCTTTACCCATGCGGGCGTGATGTAGTCATAAAATTACAACGTGAGGTTGTGCTGGTAAGATAAAGGGCTATCTATACTAGTTCTTTCGATCGGGGATTGCTGCAGGATGTAATTCTTGGGGGAAAAACTTCCTCCTGAAATAGAGTGAAACATTTACAAGCCCGATCATTACTGGCACCTCCACCAGAGGACCGATTACTGCAACAAATGCCTGACCCGAGCCGATGCCGAACACAGCTATAGCTACCGCTATAGCAAGCTCAAAGTTGTTGCTGGCAGCGGTGAATGCAATGGCGGTTGTCTTGGAATAGTCTGCTCCAATTTTCTTTCCCATATAAAAGGAGATAAAAAACATAAGCACAAAGTATATCAGAAGCGGTATGGCTATGCGGACGACGTCCAGGGGTAGTTGCACGATGTTCTCCCCCTTGAGGGAAAACATTACCACGATAGTAAAGAGAAGGGCAATGAGTGTAATAGGGCTTATTTTGGGTATGAACTTGCCCTCGTACCATTCCCGGCCTTTTCTTTTTATAAGAACGAATCGTGTTATCATTCCCGCAAAGAAGGGGATCCCAAGATAGATAAAAACGCTCTGTGCGATCTGGGCCATAGTAATATCTACTTCAGAGCCCTCCAGACCGAACCACCCGGGCATAATCGTTATAAACACATAAGCATACACTGCATAGAACAGAATCTGGAAGATGGAGTTGAGAGCCACCAGCCCAGCGGCGTACTCGCTATCTCCTTTTGCTAGCTCGTTCCATACAATTACCATAGCAATGCAGCGGGCTATACCGATAAGTATCAGGCCCATCATGTAGTCCGGGTAGGGCCAGAGGTAGCCCAGAAACAGGATAGCAAGGAAGAACATCAACAGCGGACCAATTATCCAGTTTTGGACTAGGGAAAGTGTAAGGACGCGCCAGTCACGAAATACCTTGCCCAGCTCTTCGTACTTCACCTTGGCTAAGGGAGGATACATCATTAGTATCAGCCCAATAGCTATCGGAATCGAAGTCGTACCAACGCTAAGGCGGTCGAGAAAATCAGCTACGCCGGGGATGAAGTATCCAAGCGCCACTCCAAAACCCATCGCCAGGAATATCCATACTGTTAGATAGCGATCCAATATGGATAACCGACGGACGGTACTGCCCGAGTCAGCGTTACTCACTACATCTGCTCTCTATTCAAGATACTTGTTGTCGTAAATCTTCAAGACTGATCTACACGTATATCACTTGTTGTCCCGTTGCTTTCGAGCATAACATTTGCTCTAACTTTGAATCAGCAGGACCACGTAGTATATGCCCACACCGATAAAAACCAGAGCTACGATCCTCCTCATGACCCTTTCTGCCGCCGTGACTTTGTTAAACCATTGAGAAACCTTTGCTACCCCGAAGGATAGGAGGACTGCAAAGACAAGCACGGGAAGACCCGTTCCTAAAGCAAACACGGCGGGGAAGGTGATGCCCCCTGTGGATTGCATCGCAAGTGGTATTAAAACGGCGAAAAAGAGGATTGCAGTGTAGGGGCAAAATGCCAGGGCGAATATAACACCCATGAGGAATGCTCCTAATCTCCCTTTATTTGCGACTCTTTCTGCCAGAGACGATAGCCTACCACCACCTTGCACGAAAGGAAGCTTAATGATACCCAGCATTAGAATCCCAACAATAATAAAGAGCGGCCCGAGTATTCTCTCGCCCCAATCCTGTAGCGCTTCGGAAATACCAGGGATACTCAGACCTACAAGTATAACCAGCATACCAATCATAGAATATGACACCATGCGTCCCAGCATATAAAGAAGGCCGGAAGTAACCACATACTTACGATCGGTTATATTACGGCTAATATATGCCATAGCTGAAATATTGGTAGCCATCGGACAGGGGCTGATAGCAGCCAGTAAGCCAATCAGGAAAGCGGCGATAATGGGCAGGCTGCCGCTTTCGGTTAAACGGAGTGCTAGTTCACTAAAATCCATAGGCCCTTACTTCAAACGCTCCGCAATCTCTTCGTTTACATAGTCAACAAATTCCTGGTCCTTTCCTATGAGGAACCAGATGCCGGTTATACTCTCAATGTCGTCAACGCCGTTTACTACCTTATTCATGTACAGAGACGACGTATAGGCCCCGTATTTATCGATTATTGCAGAGTTTGCATCGTCCTGAACATTGACCGCCGTAAAAACCAATTCACCATCTGCCAGCTCATCTGAATAAAAGGTATCCAGCGTATA
>JAIWEW010000025.1:0-11042 GCA_048632005.1 bacterium | reverse complement strand
GCGAATTGACCAATTATCTAAGCGATACGCGGTAGCTCCGAGCTCACTGTATAGGGAGAAACATGGACAACTGGAAACATCGCTGAATCCGTTGAAATTTGACGCATTTGGGGCGATACTGGGGTAAGGGGTTACGCACGCGGAAAGTAAAGTATAAAAGGAGCAGTGTTCTATTTATTGTTATGCTTGTCCAGGAAAGTGACTTATCTGGTGGCGGGGGTTGGATTCGAACCAACGAAGCCTGTCGGCGGCAGATTTACAGTCTGCTGGTTTTAGCCACTCACCCACCCCGCCATTTCATACGCATTCTACCTTACATAGCCCGAGAGCGGATTCGAACCGCTAGCCTACCGATTACAGGTCGGTTGCGCTACCATTGCGCCACTCGGGCGTTTTCAAAATTATGAACCTACGCAATTATATACTGCATGTAATAAAATGCAGTGATTACGAAGTAAAGTTATCACCTTTCAGTATCGTTGTCAATATAGATTTGCCCTGGAGAGCTCCCTTACCAAAAGGCTCTATATTTGGTATACTGCGGTGGTTGACAGGCATATTGGGGAGATCTGAAAGGGACAGATATAGAATGCTTGCCAGGGGTTAGAGGAAAAAAGGAGGATCGAATGCCGGTAATCGCGGTAATTGGGGCGCAGTGGGGAGATGAGGGGAAGGGGAAGATCGTGGATCTCCTTGCGGAGAAGGCTCATATAGTGATGCGTTTTTCCGGGGGGAACAATGCCGGGCATACAGTAATCAATTCCTATGGCGAGTTCAAGATGCATCTTATCCCCGCGGGTGTTTTTCATAAGGGGGTTACCTGCGTTATCGGTAATGGTGTGGTTATCGACCCAGCCGCACTCTTGGAGGAGGTCGAAGAGCTAAAGAAACGCAATGTAGAGGTTGATAAGCTTTTTATTAGTGACCGCGCTCACCTGATTATGCCCTATCACTTCATGCTCGATGGTCTGGAGGAGGAATCGCGCGGCAGCAGCGCAATAGGGACTACGAGGAGAGGGATCGGACCTGCCTATATGGACAAGGTTGGTCGCATGGGGATACGCACCGGTGATCTCTTGGACAAGAACACCTTTCTTGAGAGGCTTCGCCTGGTCCTGGACCAGAAGAATCGCATAATAACCAGGGTTTATAATGCTAAACCGCTCGTGCTGGAAGAGATTTATGACAAATATTGCCGTTATGGTGAGCTTCTTGCCCCCTTCATCAGGGAAACCGATTTAATGGTCGAGAAGGCTTTGGAGAATAAAGAGAAAGTCTTGCTCGAGGGGGCACAGGGAACCATGCTTGATATTGACTTTGGCACCTACCCGTATGTTACCTCTACCACCACCATGGCAGGGGGGGCATGCTCGGGGTTGGGACTTAGCCCGCTTAAGCTCGATGGGATTGCCGGGGTGTTTAAGGCCTATACCACCAGGGTGGGGGGTGGTCCAATGCCCACGGAGCTCCTGGATGAAACTGGGGAACTCATTCGTGAGCACGCTCATGAACGTGGGGCCACTACCGGGCGCCCCCGCCGCTGCGGCTGGTTCGACGCGGTTGTCGGTAGCTTCAGCGCACGTGTTAATGGATTCTCTTCCTTTGTACTTACCCGCCTTGATATACTCAGTATCCTGCCCGCCATTAAAATATGCACTGCCTATCAGATTGAGGGAAAGAAATTTAATAGACCCCCCTCCAGTGTAGTGGAACTGGCGAAGTGCGAGCCGATCTATGAAGAGCTTCCTGGATGGCAGATCGATATAGGCGACATCCGCCGCTTTGAGGATTTGCCGGCAGAGGCTCGTACCTATGTGAAAAGGCTGGAGGAACTGCTTAATTGCCCCGCAAGCGTCATCTCAGTGGGAGAGCGACGGGAGCAGACCATAATAATACAGGAACTCCTGTAGAAGTAATTACCTCTGAATTGGCGCTATGTGCGCTTGCTTTCAATGATCACGCTACTTATAGGGAGAGTGAGATGAAAGTGGAATATGTTCACACCGAATTGGATAAGGAAGTTACTGCCCTGGCAGGTTACTACACTCCGCTTGAGGAGCACAGGTTGGAACACAATGGCAAAGAGGTGCTGTGTGTGACAGGAGTTTCGGTGATCGAATCCAGTTGCTGCGGCACCGGTGGTTGCGCCTACGCTATTGTGCCCGGATACATAATGAACTGGAAGTTCAAGGAGAACGAAGCAGGCCTGCCTGTATCGGAGGTAGAGACTGTCGCCGATAAGGTAGCGAGGAAAGAGATTACGTCAATTCTCAATGAAAGGGAGTGCGTCGGGAATATAGACTTCTGGTAATTAACTGGCGCATCCGCAACAGCATCGCTACCCTGAGATCACACCTTACATTTTCAAATCGATGCTGTAGTTTTTAAGCATCGACTCGATTATCGCTGCCGACTTCTCATCGGGCTCGGTGAGCGGCAGGCGAGGCTTGCCAACCCTAAAGCCCAAATGGTTTAAGGCGTGTTTGATGGGGATAGGGTTAGAGGTGACGAAGAGAGTATTTATCAAGGGAAGCAGGCGATGATGAATCTCGGCTGCCTCGGTCATCTTACCGTTAATTAACTTCTCGATCATATCACGCATCTGTTTGCCTGCGAGATGTGATACCACGCTGATTACTCCGTAGCCACCCATAGCTATGATTGGAAAGGTATCGCTATCGTTTCCGCTGTAAACGAGGAAGTCTTTGCCTGTACCTTCGATGATTTTAGCGATCTGGTCCAGGTTGCCACTGGCCTCCTTGATGCCCGCGATATTATCGATCTTGCTCAGCCTGATCACGGTTTCGGGTGCCAGGTTGGTGACGGTGCGGCTGGGCACATTGTAGAGGATGCACGGCAGGGTAGTGCTCTCGGCGATGGCCTTGAAATGGGCGAAGAGCCCCTCCTGGGTCGGCTTGTTATAGTAAGGGACTACCAGCAGTATGGCGTCGACGCCCACCTGTTCCGCCTTTCTGGTCATCACCACGCCTTCACGGGTGCAGTTGCTTCCTGTGCCGGCCATTACTGTCCCTCGATCCCCTACCGCTTCCTTCACTGTCGCAAACAGTTTGAGCTGCTCTTCATCGGTGAGCGTGGGGCGTTCCCCCGTTGTTCCGGAAACCACCAGCCCATCGCTACCTGAATCCAGCAGCGCCAGCGACAGTCGCTTCATCTGCTCATAGTCAACCCCGCCTTCTTCATCGAAGGGAGTTACCATAGCGGTGAGTAATCTGCCAAGCTCTATCATCATATCCAGCTCCTCTCGACCATGGTCTCCGCGATCTGAACAGCATTGAGGGCCGCTCCTTTTCTAAGGTTATCGGCGACTATCCACATGACCAGGCCGCAATCGTGTGAGATATCCTTTCGTATGCGCCCTACGAAGACCTCGTCTGATCCTGCTACGGACCAGGCCTGGGGATATAGGCTAATATTGGGGTCATCGAGCACCTTTACCCCTGGTGCCTCGGCGAGGATGCGCCGCGCTGTATCAGGTGACATCGGGTCGGTAAACTGGATATGGACCGCCTCACTGTGACCGATGAATACGGGGACTCGCGCACAGGTGGCCGAAATGGCTATATCCTTGGCATGCATGATCTTTTTACTTTCCTCTACTACTTTCCACTCTTCCTTGGTATAACCATTGTCCAGAAAGAGGTCGATTTCAGGCAGTATGTTAAAGGCGATCTGGTGGGGGTAGACATGTGGTACCACGGTACGTCCCTCCAGCACCTGCCTGGCTTGCTCGCTTAGTTCCTCCAGGGCGGCGGCACCGGTACCCGACACTGACTGATAGCTATCAACAATAAACCGCTTGATCGGATTGGCCTTATGCAGGGGGTATAGGGCCACCACCAGCTGAATGGTAGAGCAGTTTGGGTTAGCGATTATCCCCTTGTGCTCCTTAATATCTTCGGCATTAACCTCGGGAACTACCAGGGGAACCTGGGACTCCATTCTGAAGGCCGCGCTGTTATCGATGACCACTGCCCCGGCTCGTGCCGCAATCGGCGAAAAGTGCTGACTGATTTCAGAGCCTGCTGAGAACAGTGCAATATCTATCCCTTTAAAAGACTGTGGTGTGGTCTCCTGGACTTCCATCTCCTCGTCATTGACGGTTATCTTTCGGCCTGCAGACCGGTCCGAAGCGAAGAGATGAAGTGAGCTTATAGGGAAATTGCGCTGTCCCAGAACCTTGATAAACTCCTGCCCAACCAGTCCTGTAGCGCCTACAATAGCAACTTTAAATTCTTTCCTCGCCATGTCCTTTACAATCCTAGAAGTGCCTCCAAGCCATAAACAAGACCCTTATTTTTTACCACATATTTTACTGCCATGACAACCCCAGGCATAAAGGACTCACGGCTGATAGAGTCGTGTTTTATCGTTAGCGTCTGCCCCGGAGCCCCCAGGATCACCTCCTGATGGGCTAAAAACCCGGGAAGACGCACGCTATGCACGCTGATCCCCTCGACCTGCCCGCCACGCGTGCCGGTGAGGATCTCCTTCTTCAGTGCAGGATAACTGAAAGGCCTTCCCCGTGCTGCCACCATTGCCTGTGCGGTGGCCAGCGCTGTGCCTGATGGGGCATCGGCCTTGGCTTCATGGTGCTTCTCGATAATTTCGGCATAATCGAAATGGCTGGCTGCCAGTTTAGCCATGTGGATCATTAATACAGCCCCCAGAGAGAAGTTTGGGGCAACAACCACGCCAATATCGCTCTGGCGACTTAATTTTTCGATCTCGTCAATATCCTCCGATGAGAGGCCGGTGGTCCCGATAACCAGGTTGACACCATGCCTGGCGGCTGTGCGTATCGCTGGCATGGCCGCCTCTCGAATGGTAAAATCCACCATCACATCGGGATTGGTTTGGGAAATGATAGACTCCAGGTCTGAAGAGAAAGGGATTTCGCCAGAGCCATCGGGAAGGGGTAGACGCTCTCTATCTGCCTTCAGATCAACCGCACCTGCCGCCTCAAGCTCTGCGTCGGAGCACAAGGCACGCAAGACCTCACAGCCCATCTTCCCCGCCGCACCATGAACGATTACATTTATCATCGTTGCACCAAACATCGCGGCGGTAAATCTATACGCCGCTACCTTTGGGGAGGTCTGCCCCTATCCGGAAAACGCCTCGGCGGCCCTCCCTGGGGTCTGCGCTGAAAATCACGGCTCGGAGCTCCGGGACCATTGGATTGTCTAGGAGAGCCTGATGCCACACTATCTGCTGAGAGCCCCTGCAACACAGCGCGACGGGATAGGTTCACCCGCCCCATGCGGTCGACCTCGGTGACCATAACCATAATCTCATCACCTATTTTTACAATATCCTCAACGCTAGCCACCCGGTAGTCGGCAAGCTCACTGATATGAACCATCCCCTCTTTACCGGGGAGGATCTCGACAAAGGCGCCAATGTTGATCACCCGGGTCACCTTGCCAGTATATACGCCGCCAACCTCTACATCCCGGATCAAATCCTGGATCATCTTGATCGCCTTTTCTGCTCCCTCCTGATTGGTTGAGCCGATGATTACGGTACCATCGTTATCAACGTCTATAGACGCCTTGGTCTCCTCGGTGATCGACCTGATCATCTTGCCTCCGGGGCCGATGATCGTACCGATCTTAGCAGGGTCTATGGTTATCTTCTGCATCCTGGGGGCATATTGACTGAGCTCCGGTCTGCTGGAGCTTATGGTCTGGTTCATCTTTTCGATGATGAAGCATCGGGCATCATTAGCCTGCTTAATTGCTTCCTCGATAACCTCGAAGGAGATTCCTTTAAGCTTGATGTCCATCTGTAGGGCAGTGATCCCTTCCACTGTTCCTGCAACCTTGAAATCCATATCACCGTAGGCATCTTCCAGACCCTCTATATCGGTAAGTACGACATATTTGCCATCTTCAACGATAACTCCCATAGCCACCCCAGCTACGGTAGCACTTACGGGAATGCCGGCGTCCATCAGGGAGAGGATGCTGGCGCAAACGCTTGCCATGGAGCTTGAGCCGTTGGAGGATAGGACCTCGGATACCAGGCGGAGAGTATAGGGGAAGTCCTCCTCCTTGGGAAGTACAGGAGTAAGTGCCCTTTCCACCAGGGCACCGTGTCCGATCTCCCGTCGCCCCGGTCCTCCCATACGTTTCACCTCACCGGTGCAGAAGGGGGGGAAATTATAGTGATGCAGGAAGCGTTTGCTCTCCTCCGGACTGATTGTATCGATGAGCTGCTCCTTCCTCATGGAGCCTAACGTAGCAATGCTCAATACCTGTGTACCCCCGCGCTTGAATAGACCTGTGCCATGGGTGCGGGGTAGAAGGCCAACTTCACATGTGATGGGGCGAACCTCAGTGGGCGCACGGCCGCTGAGACGAGTTCCCTTCTGCAGGATTTGCGACCTCACCTGTTTCTTTAACAGGGATTCTAGGGTGGAGGTGATCTCCTGGGGGGAGAACCTCTCTCCCAGCTTCTGAGTAAGCTCCTCGCTAATGGCATCGAGGGCCTCCATACGCTCTGCTTTTACTTTATAAATTATATCATTAAGCCTGTCTTCGATGACGGCGGATACTGCTTCCTCAACCTCGGGATTGGCCTTAGGGGGGGTGAAATCCATTTTGGGTTTGCCACAGGCATCGCGAAGCTGCTGTTGTATCCTGATGATATCCTGATTCGCCTGTTGCGCAAATTTAATTGCATCCAGTATAACCCCCTCAGATATGCCATTTGCTCCAGCTTCTACCATGACTAGAGCGTCACTGGAACCGGCAATGACGATGTCCAGTGAGCTATCGGCCAGCTGAGTAAACGTGGGATTAAGCACGAGCTCTCCGTCTATGCAACCAACACGTGTCGCTCCAACCGGTCCTGCAAATGGGATAGGGGAAAGTGATAGCGCTGCCGAGGCGCCAATTATAGCCAGTATGTCAGCATCGTTCTCTTGATCTGAAGAGAGGACGGTGATCACGACCTGCATTTCGTTGCGGAAGCCCTTGGTAAGTAGGGGGCGGATTGAGCGGTCAATGAGCCGATCGGCGAGGATAGCATCCTGGCTGGGGCGGCTTTCCCTTCTGATGAAGCTCCCGGGGATCTTGCCGACGGCATAGTGCTTTTCCTCGTATTCAACGGTAAGAGGGATAAAATCAATCCCCTCACGCTTCTCGCTGGAGACACAGGCAGTAACCAATATTATAGTGTCGCCGTACTTTACTGTTACTGCGCCGTCTGCCTGACCGGCAAGCTTACCGGTCTCAATAACAAGGGGCTGCCCGCCCACCAGGCATTCAACAGTCTGTGGCATTCTAAGGTTAACCTCCTTACTTTCGGATACCGAGCCTTGCAATCACCGAACGGTAACGCTCAGGGTCGATTCTGGTCAAGTATTTTAAATGTCGCTGCCGTTGTCCCACCAGCATGAGAAGACCACGGAGGGAGTGAAAATCGTGGCTATTAGCTCTCATGTGATCGGTCAGGCGATTTATCCGCTCCGTAAGTAGGGCAACCTGAACCTCAGGGGAACCAGTGTCCTCCTCGTGAAGTCGATAAGCCTCTATAGTAGCTTGCTTTGTATTTTTTTCCATCTCAGACACCGCATTATAACATAACCATAACCCAATGTAAATTATATAATCAGTCTCCAGGTTATAACCACAGAGCGAATAATTGTATCGATTGATTGAGACTATTCCATCAGCAGTTATCTCAGTTCCTTGACAGACCCCTACGAATAGTGTTAAGAAAGTATCACTGAAGCCCGGTTAATGATACTTGAGTTCTAGCATATCCGAGGATGTGGTCTGCCAGAATTTTTGGTGGAGAAGAGGTAAATTGCCGAAAGTCGATATAAACGGAGTTAGTATAGGCTACGGAGTCGACGGGCGCGGAGAGCCCTTGATTCTATTAATGGGTGTGAGCGGGGGAAGGAGGCACTGGTTTTTCCAGGCGCGTGCTTTTAAAAAACATTATCGGATAGTTACGATTGATAACAGGGGAGTGGGGGACTCCGATAAACCTACCGAATCCTATGACATCAAGACGATGGCTGACGACACTATAGGAGTGATGGACCACCTCGGCATTGATAAGGCTCATATACTGGGGACATCTCTGGGAGGACTGATCGCGCAGGAGATCGCTATCAACTATCCTGATAGGGTAAAGAAGCTTATCTTGGGCTCAACCAATCCGGGTGGAAGTGAGATGGAAGAAGCACACAGAGAGATGCAGATAGCCTTAGGCCTCGGCGAGGACTACTCCAGAGAGGATTTAGGAAGCATAGATATTGTGAAGTTTATGCATAATATCGTTGCCCTGTCTTTCAACAAGAGGCTGTTCAGGATGATTTTTGTCCCGCTGTCCGGGATTTATGCCAAATCAATAGGAGTGGAGGGTATCATGGGGCAGCTGGGAGCTCCTATAGGGCACGACACACTGGACAGGTTGCATATGATTAAAGCCCCCACAATGGTGATCACAGGAACGGGAGACAGGGTCATACCACCTCGCTGCTCGGATATGATAGCGAGCAGGATGACAAATGCGAGGCTGGTCAAGATTGAGGGCGGATCGCATGCAGTTCATATGGAGATGAGCCGCAGGTTCAACAAAGAGGTTCTGAATTTTCTTAAGGATTGTTAAATAACAGGCCGTGAAGATAGAATTCTTCCTAACTTTTTCCAATAGCATTACATCGCGATCGCTTTGGCCTGGACACCAGTAGGTTCATCTATCAGTTGCTCCTTCCGCTTCCAATATTTTCACTGTACGTCCAATATGCTCGTGATCGCTAAGTGAACTTGCTTCAATAATCGACCAAACTGTATACTGCAGGCATTATAATGGCGGTCATTGCAGGTTGCCATAATTGAATAAAAGGGGGTTACGATGGCTGATGAGACCTTTGATGCGGTAATAGTTGGCGGAGGGAACAAAGCCCTATTCCTTGCGATGTACCTGGTCAAGTATGCTGGCATGAGCGTTGGCATATTTGAGCGGCGTCACGAGATCGGCGGCTGCCTGGCCACCGAGGAAATAGCGGCCCCGGGCTTTCGAGGTAATACGCATGCCACAATACAATTGCCATTCTACTACCTGCCCCTGTGGCGCGATTTCCCCGAGTTTTGGGATTACGGGGCAAAGATCGATCAGCACCTGTGCAGCGACGGCGCCATCTTTCGAAAAGATCAAACCTGCCTGGCCATAACCAGTGAGAAGTATGACATGAACCAGGAGCGCACGGCGCGGGAGATCGCCCGCTTCTCAGAGAAGGATGCAGAGAAATGGCTCAGGCTGAGGAAAATGTGGCTCAGTCGTGAGTTCCAGCATGTGCAAATGGATTACTTCTATGTGCCTGCGGAAGAAAAAGTAGACCCAAAGGTGCTGGAAAGGCAAATAGCGGTATATCCGCTACTTGTGGAGGTTGGAGCGGGGGTGGAGCCGGATGCGCTGGTACTCTCATCTCCCCACACGCGGAATGTGAAAGAGCTCTGGGAAAGCCAGGAGCTTCAGTATTGCAACCTGAGGTTCGTGCTTTCCGGGGCGATGGATCCCACGCAACCGGGACAAGGCCAATGGACCTTCGGCGTGGCAGCGATGATGCCGTCGATATCTTTCTGCCCCGGAGGTACCCACCAGGTAGCACATGCTGCGCACAAGATCCTGGTTCGCGATGGGGCAAAATTCTTCCTCGGCGTGGAGGTTGAAAAGGTCCTAATCGAGAATGGCGAAGCCAGGGGCATCCGCCTCACCGATGGCACTGAGGTCAAAGCGAACAAGCTGGTGGTGAGCACATTGAACCCGCAGCAGCTTATATTCGACCTGATCGGCAAGGAGAATGTTGAAGAGAAGCTGGCACGCCGTGTAGAGCTCCTGGAAACCTCTTTCGGTTGCCTGATGTGGTACACCTTTGCTCTCCACGAGGCGCCAAAGTATGAAGCTGCAGCATTCAACCCGGATATAAATGACACATTCTGGCTCGGACTGGCGGAGGATCCCGACCCCGACCACATCGCCAGGGAGTCCCATTATTCAAGGCTGGGCATGTTCCCTCCGCTGAAGGATTTCTGCCCCACAGTCTGGTGCCACAGCCTGGCCGATCCCTCGTATGCACCGCCGGGGAAGCACACTGCCAATAATGAGCAAGTCGCGCCTCCTGCCAGTGCCTTTACCGAGAGGGAGTGGCTGGATATAAAGAAGAAGTACGCTGAAGACCTGTTAACCGTGTGGCAGAGGCATGCCCCCAATATGACCGGGGATAACATCATCGGCATCGATTATAACACCCCCTACGACTGCCTGCGGATGAAAAACCTGGCACCCGATGGTGTTATGGCCCTCCTCGACCGCGTCACCCATCAAATTGAGGATAAGAGGCCGACCCCGGAGCTGGCGAACCACAGAACCCCCATCAAGAATCTTTATGCCACCGGAGCTGCATGGCATGTGGGAGCCAATTCGGGAGCAACCGAGTCATATAACTGCTACAAGATCATAGCGAAGGATATGAACCTGCCGGGGCCCTGGCAGGAGCCGGGGAAAGAGGAGCCCGAATCCCTGTATCAGCAGTGGCTCATGATACTGAAGAAACTGGAAGAGTCGGGCAAGGCGGCGAAGAAATAGCTCCGGTTATAGCAGGCAATGAGAGGGAGAACGGGGGGCAATTTTTTTACGTTTGCGAAGCGGTGCACAGGATACTGCTTATTTTCGTAAGGAAGGATAGCGACAATGAAAAAGGCAAGGATTGCTGTGGTAGTTTTCCTTGTCATTGTGTTAGTGTCCGGATTAGCCTGTTGTGGAGGCGAAGAATCAGTGCCAACTCCTACGCCTACTCCTACGCCTACGCAACCCCCACTCCTACTCCTACGCCGACACCATTGCCAACAGTTGTCATGTCGTGTGATCCAGCCAGGGATGCCATTCAGATCGCCCTTGATGCTTACAATGCAGTGCACGGAGAGTGGCCCACCATTGATGGCCAGCCTGGTGACATAGATTGGACAAAGCTTGTTCCCGGCTTTATAGATGGCATCCCCTCCAAT
>JAIWEW010000024.1:0-11101 GCA_048632005.1 bacterium | reverse complement strand
GTACAAGTGGGACGAGGGAAATGATGGTTTGGAAAAGAAACCTGAGCAGTAACCCAGTTAAGCACTACACCTCTATTCCCGCAGCTTTCTTAGCTTTCGCCTTACTCTTTTCAAAGTCATATTCCATAGCTAACCACATCTTAAATGACAACTCCGCTCCCCCTCCGCTGATGCACATGGCATGATACCACCCAGCGAACTCTGAAGCCGTCAGGTCTTCGATTAGCTTGAAGGCGCGCACCCGGTCCTCCGTGGTTACTCCCTCTCTCCCTTTATAGTATTTCTCCAGGTACTTTCCACTTAGGGGACTTCTATAGTCCTTCTCAGTTGCCATCGTTCCCACCAGGCCACCGGCGGCATCCTGCATGAAATAGCGGTGCTCGCCCAGCTTCTTCGCCGAGTAGATCTTGCCGGTAGCTACCGGCGAAGGTCTGGGGACGAACACACCGGAATCATGCCTCCACCCCTCCACGGCGGCAGACACCGCGCATGAGCGTAATATCTCGGCGCTCATGGCCATTTCACAGAGGTTATCAAATATATGAGGAGCATTGCCCACGCCGTTGTAATCCGCTATCAATGCAGTCGCCCCAATAGAAAGATCCACGTTACCCATGCGGCAAATGCACTTATGCCATAGATGTGATCCGCCAAGTATCGGCCCGAAAGTTATTACAGAGTCATACTCGCCACACATGAAGACCCGCTCCCAGGGCACGAACACGTCGTCGAAAACCATCATCGCCTCAATATGGCCACCGAATTTTGAACTTATGGGATTCTCCATCTCTTTGGGCTCGCTAGGTGCGTGGCTGGGTCTGCATATAAAGGTAAGCCCTTCGGTGTCCACCGGAGTAAAGAAGCCCACATAGTAATCCTCCGGGAACTCCATCTCCATAACGCAGAGCATATTCGTGTATGGAGACGCCGTGCTGTGGGCCTTGGCCCCCCTCACCACGATGCCGTCCTTTCTCTTCTCCACCACATGCAAATACATATCCGGGTCTGCCTGCTCGGCGGGCCCCTTGCTTCTATCCCCCTTGGGGCTTACAAACCCACCCCCGATGATCAAATCGTCCCTCTGTACCTCCTTGACAATCTCCTGAACATTACGGTGATAACTGGTGTTATGATTCTTGTCAATTTCATAGCTGGTAGCCCATGCCGCATGTATCACATCAGTGGTGATACACCTGTAGTGGCAAGGACACGGGTAGTTACCAAGCCCGCTCCACATCTTAACCTTGGCCAGAGCATCCTGCTCATCCCGCATAATGTGGGTCCAGCGGCTGATCTCCTCGTTGATAATGGGAGACATCACCGTCGTCAGTTCTCGGTATTGCGGATCTTGCCCCAGCTCATAGGTCACCGCCGCAGAGTTTATCCCAACCTTGAAAGCGGGGTGATCCACAATGTTTTCGATCTCCTCCCCCCCCAGATAGACCTTGGGCTTCTGCCTCCGCAGACTCTCAATGTATTCCTCCCTAGTCCGTAGTGCCATTTTTATCCCTCCTCTGTAACTACATCTGGCAGGTGACCTGCTCGGGATTATTGTACCACTTCAAAGTTTGAGTTGTTGTTGCTTAACACCTTTACTTCTGATTATGGTATCAATAACCATCGCAGATTTGTCACATAGTCTTAAGGCCGTGTTAAGGATGATCGCTTATCTTCGTTCACGGCGCAGGAATATCAGGATATCTATAAATACCAACAAAATCGCTGCAGGGATGACTTGGCTCAGTAGGGTGACAAATTTCAAGGATGAGTGGGATGCGAGTCCACTTCGGCTATGATTTCGGCCACCATCTCCGCTGTCCTACCCACAACATTTGCACACATTGCCATAAATTCAGGTTTGTTTACGGCCTGTATCACCGCATCGGAATCCGTCCAGTCAAGCCTTGAGATCTCACTGCAGGCGGTTGTACCGTACTCCTGCTCAAATCTCTGTACCAGGCTCTGAGCGATCAATATTCCGGAGAATAGGCCCCCGAGCCCTTCATCGATACGGGTGCGACCATACTTCATGCCCAGCACCATCATTCCTCCCGTCAGTGCTCCACATGTCTTGCCCATGCCCAGTCCTGCACACAGGGGGCCTGCCGCTTTGAAGGTCAGTTCGTCCTCCATCCCTAAAAGCTCCTGAAATGCTAGCAATATGGATTGACTGCAGCCATGGAACTGCAGTTCATAGTCATGGGCCTTCTTCCTGGCCTGCTCTTTTAGGGACTCCTTAGAAATCTCCTGAGCCACGATGAAACCTCCTTTTCCGGGGTAGCGATTGGACATAGCCTGGTATATGTCCCCGTGCCAAATCTCCCGGGTAAACTACGGAACATGCGCACAGCACCGGAAGACTGTGCGGTTTTACCGCCTTTTCGCAAATTCGGCGAAATCCGTAAATGCCTCTAGGGATGTGTATTTGTATTTATAATTGAGCGCTCTGTTTAGTTTCTCACTTGAGACTACCCAGGGGTAGCGCGTCATACTAAGGGCAGGACCGGGAAACTCGGTGACAAAGGACAGCCGGAGATTCCAAGCAAGCCAGGTTAATAGATACATCAAACGAAAAGGAACGTAGACTGGCATATTCCTCAGTAGACTTACCATTTGTTTTGAGGTGACTGTCCCTTCTGCACCCACATTGAAGGCCCCGGCCATTCTCTTTTTAAGTAGAAGATAGATAATCTCGATTAGATCATCCTCATGTACAAACTGGAAGGGTTGAGTTTTTGAGGGTAGAAGTACAAATTTCTTTCTCAAGTGACGGGCAAGGGGATCATCGAAGCCTGGACCAACAACAAATGATGGCCGTACTATGGTTACTATTAGCTGTGGATTCTGCAATATGAATTCTGAAAGGATGTTCTCAATCTCTTTTTTGTTTTTACTGTAGGTAAAATCATCATTTCCTCTCAGCGGACTTTCCTCAGTCAGAGGGACGTCATTATCGGGGTGAAAACCATAAGCAGTTGCTGAACTTGTATACAACAGCTGATTAACATCCGCTCTCGTGCAGGAATGCAGGACATTCCTGGTACCATTGACGTTGATGTCCTCCATTAAATTTACATCGTGAATAGGAGGAACAATGTATGCTGTATGAACAACCGTATCAATCCTATGGTCTTTTAGAATATGCTCAAACTGTTCCCTCACATCTAGCTTGTAGAATACGAACTTCTTAAGACTGATGGCAGGCTCTTTGATATCAATTCCTACTATTTCTTTAATTTCTGCTTTATCATTAAGCAGAGATAGCAGCTTGCCCGCAATATATCCAGAAGCACCTGTTACAAACACTCTCTCCATGCTTATACCCAGTGAAATCTAGCGCCTCTCTCTCAATGCCCAGTAGGACAAAATATCCACTAGACTTCGAGGCGTAAGCCTGATCAGAATGGAGTGAATAAACCAGTTTCTCAATCCCGGAATGTATACAGTCTTTTCGCTCTTGAAGGCCTTCATGCCTTTATGTGCTATTACCTTAGGGTCACTCAGACCGCTAATCATGTACCACCAGATTCTCTCCGGGAAGCCCCCGCCCTTTAATAGCGGAGTACTTGTATATGAGGGGTTGAGCGTGAAGACCTTAACACCGGTTCCTTTGATCTCCTGGTTTACTGCCTGGCTCAGGCTTTGCACAAAGGCCTTTGATGCGCCGTATGTCGCATGATGAACTGTGGGCTGAAAAGCAGCGGCCGATACTACATTAAGTATCCTGCCCTCTTTGGCATCAACCATGTCCGGTAAAAAGAGCCTCATCAGTTTGAAATAGGCGATAAGGTTTAAGTTGACCAGCAATTCCTGGCGCTCCAGGGGTATCTCATGAAAGTTACCATAGAGTAGGATTCCAGCGTTGTTAACCAGCACATCGATCCTATCTCCAGATTGCTTGACCCGCTGGTACAGATTTTCAGGCCCGTTTTCTTCCGAAAGGTCGATGGGGAAGGTTGTAGTTTTAACTGCATACCTGTTGTGCAGTTCATCGGCCCATTTCGTAAGGATGTCCTTTTCTGAGGGGTGGCATCCCAATAGCAGGTTCGATCCTTCCTTGGCGAAGCACTCCGAAAGTTCCCTGCCAATTCCCGAAGAAGCACCGGTAATTAGAACGTTTTTTCCTCTGAGATCGAATTTTCCCAATTCATCGTTTCCATGGTCAAAGAGATTTATCTTGAAGAGGCTGCTGAAATAGCCTTAATCAACCCCCTAGATCCCCCAATCTTGGGGGACTTTTAAAGCTGGGGGACACCCCCAGACCCCCGGCAGGAAGTATCCTGCACCTCTTTTTCAGCGGTATCTTGAACTATGTGCGATGATGTTGACCCTGACTGAGTGATATCCCCCTAATGAGGGACCCAGATGTGCGATGGGCATGTAGTGCAACTATCTCTCAGCCGACCTTCTGCAGAATGTGCATGCACATGGCTGCCTCTTCGATGCCTATGTTGCCGCCACCATTCTCAGCGAGGCCTATTTGCGCCCCTTCCACCTGCCGATTGCCAGCTTCGCCCCTAAGCTGGGCAACGATCTCGTGAATCTGCGCTAGACCCGATGCGCCGATGGGATGCCCGCGGCACTCCAGGCCGCCGCTCGTATTAATAGGTTTTGAGCCACCGAGTTTGGTAGCTCCCGTTTCTGCGTAGGGGCCACCTTCGCCGACGGGACAGAAACCCATCACCTCCGTCTGGTGGAGCTCTCCGAAGGCAGTGGCATCATGCAGCTCAGCGATACTGATATCGTCCGGCCCAACTGCTGCCATCTTATACGCCTCCATGGAAAGACGTTCACCAATATCCGTTTCGTCAATACCCCTGTCAGCGCCCTGTCCCAGCACCGAAGCCAGTATCTTCACCGGCCGTGCACTGGGTAGCTTATTGAGGTACTTCTCCGAACAGACTATCGCCGCAGCACTACCGTCGCCTACGGGCGCACACATCGCCCGGGTAAGGGGATAGGCAACGGGCTTATCTGCCAGGATTTCCTCCACTGACATCGGTTTCTGATACTGCGAAAGAGGGTTCAAAGACCCGTGCCAATGATTCTTGGAGCAAATTACCGCAAGCTGTTGCTGTGTTGAACGAAACCTGTCCATATGCCATCGTGCCGCTGTAGCATAGGCGTCCATAAAGATGCTTCTCCCTTCCCCAGGAGCTGTTTGTTCCTCCGGTATCTCAACATTGAACGTCTTGCTAACCTCCATTATCATGTTGATATGTTCTATAAAATTCTCTACATCCATGCAGGAGGCGTAGGCCCCCAGGGAAAGCGTTTTATCGGGATGGCTCATTTTTTCCGAGCCCAATGCCAACGCTACATCGAACATGCCAGCGCGGATTCCCATATAGGCCAGGTGAAGAGCCGTGGAGGCGCCGGCACAGGCATTTTCCACATTGGTAACAGGTATTCTATCTATGCCCATACCCCGCAGTATTACCTGGCCACGAATGGAGTGCTGATTGGAGAACATGCCCCAGAAAGTATTGGAGAAGAAAGCAGCTTGCAGGTCCTTGTTGTTCAGGCTGGCATCCTTAAGGACAAGTTCGATCGCCTCCTCGGCCATAGATCTAACGGTCTTATCCGGATACTTATTGAACCGGATCATTCCCACGCCAATAATATATACGTCTTCTATTGTCCCAATGCCTCCTTTACAAGCATTCCCCCGGCTGCGATAGAAAGGGAGTCATTTGATCCATCCTCGATCATGCCAGCCCGCGCATCTCTGAAGAGTTTCTCTATGGGAAAATCCTTACTCACCCCGTAGCCACCGAACAACTGTATGGCATCGCTGGTCACCTGAAAGGCTACTTCTGTACAATACACCTTCGCGGCAATGGAATACTGTACGAGTGGAGGCGTCGTGTTCATATTAAAGACCATTGCGCTGCGGGAAAATGACCTGGCCGTCTCCACCTTGGTAAACATATCAAAAAGCTTCTTCTGCACCAGCTCATGGTCACAGAGGCGTCTCCCTCCCTGGACCCTTTCAATGCTATACTCAAGGGCCATATCGTAGGCTGCCTGGGCACAGCCGGTGAAATAGGCCCCCATTGTCGCATTGGCATGTCCCAGGGTTAGCTCGGTCATTGCCTCATAGCTTTCGGGGTCTATGATCATGAATTCCTCGGGGCAAATAGCTTCATCGAAGAAGATTTCCCCTTGCGGCAACTCCCTCTGCCCGAGTTTGTTAAGGGGCTTGCCCCGTGACACTCCAGCCTGAGTGAGATCCATCAGGCAAATACCTCCCCCGGCGAACCCCATTGATGGGTCGATACTGACGAAAAGGGCAGCATCGGAGGCAACAGGACCGTTTGAAATCCATGCCGATTTCTGACCGTTGATTACCCAGTTACCACCCTTCTTGGTAGCCTTCACTTGCTGTGAAGCTCTCGGATCGCGGAAAAATGGAGTACTTGCCATCAAATTATCCGAGCCATGAGCCGGCTCGGTGATTCCCCAGCAACTCATAACACTGGCATCTTTACAGTTAACGAACGGGACGACAAACCTATCGATCAGATGATCCTCGCAAAGCAAAGTTGCGTAAAAGGAAGAAAAACAGCTACATCCCAGAGACACGGCGAACCCTACGCTTCCGTATGCCAGCTCCTCCCATATGATATGCACGCCCAAGGGATCGAGCCCAAGCCCCCCGTACTCGTCAGAGATAAGCACCAAATGATAATTATTTTGGTACAGCCTTTCCATGCAGTCCCACCACAGCGAGCCTTTTTTTATCACATCTTCGGGCGGGAGTTTATCCAACTCAATGGACGCGGGCCTTAGCACCTCCACGGCGAATCTGTGCACCTCTTCCTTCAGGAGCTCGTGTTCTTCGGTTAACTCAAGATTTAATTCTCTGTATGGCATTGAGTACTCCTCTAAATCGCACTGTATTCAGGTGCCTGTTTCCAACCTCTTCTATGGATTAGGAATGCTCAGGCAATCACCAAGAACTAATTGTAATCTTCAAATTTATAGATCGTACCCTCTCCACGCTCGAACATATCCTTCAGTTGCCGTGCCAGTGGCTTCTCTGTCAAAGTTTTAGGAAGTTGATCGACAATTTGCAAATACGATGGGATATAGTTCGCCTCGAGATCTTTTTTACACATCTCAAATATCGATTTCGGGTCAATGGTCCTATCCTCAAATGGCTCGATAGCAGCAACAAGGTCGCTCTCCCCCGGTGCGCCAGAAGCTGCAGAAAGCCCATAGATACAGACTTCACTTACATCGGGATGCTTTCCGATAACTGTTTCCACGTAGTCAGGCTGAATGAAATCCCCGGCACGGCGGAGTTCCGTGCCTTTTCGACAATCGAAGAAGTACCAGCCCTTTTCATCTTTGTGCACCATATCACCGGTTCTAAGCCAACCGCCCTTGGTCTTCTCCTTGGACTCATCTGGCTTGCCCAGATAGTCAACCTTGGTATCGCCTCTCAGCATTCTACAGATGAGCTCTCCTGTTCCTCCCACGGGCATTGCATTATCGTTCTCATCCACAACCTTCATTTCCATAACACCAGGGACTGGTTTGCCGAAGGAACCTATTGGCCCCTGCCCGACCGGCTTGTATGCGAACCCGCCCTCTACTGACCCATACCACTCGAGGATCTGGACGTTGAATCTCTTCTCGAATGCACCCCAAAGCGACGGCGGCGTTCCAGCGCTGATGACCATGCGTACTGGATTGTCCGCATCGTCAGCTTTTTCAGCCTCATTGTATATCCCAGCCATCATTCCGCCGAGAAGGGAAAAGGATGTGCATCCATATTTCCTGCAGATATCCCAGATTCTGCTCTTGGTGAAGCGGGGGCTGAACACGGCTTTGATTCCCATACTGAAAGCCGGGAAAAGGGTTACAGTTTGAGCGTTGCCGTGGGTTAGGGACAGCCCGTTATAGAGAATATCATCGTTCTGGTATTTCCATACAATCTTATTCAGAATGTTGAACAGGCCCGTTCTGTTGTTGCGTATCGTCACGCCCTTGGGATCGCCGGTTGTTCCTGATGTATAAATTATCTGCATGGGATGCCGCACGTCCATTATCTGCTGCTCCACTACGTCCCATGAGGTTTTCTCAAGCACCTCATTCAAGGCATGATATTTCTCTGATACCGGGATACCCTGTTCCTGCCTGTAGGCAACTGTGATAAACTTCACCGAAGGTACCTCGCTGATGACCTCTTCGAGCTGCTCCAGGAATTCTCCCGACACGATAACGGCCTTAGCCCCGCAGTCTTTGAGCAGGAACTTCAGCCGGTCGCCCCTGGTTCGCGGATCGACCGGAACCATAATAGCGCCTATAGTGGGGCCCGCCAGAGTTGCGTATACGAATTCGGGGTGGTTCCTCATGAAAACAGCGTACGTATCGCCCCTGCCGATATCGTTGTCAAAGAAAAGCCGGGCTATCTTGTTTGAGTTTTCATATAGATTTTTATATGTGAGTACATCCTCGCCAAGGTCCCCTTTCTCGAAAATATATATTTCCCTATCAGGATCCTCATCTGCCTTTATCTCGGCGAGGTGTGAAGCGATAACCTGATTGAGATGAGCCTTGCTACCCATGGGTCACCTCCATCGCCCTAGTCCTCTTCTTCAATGGCACCAATGAACCCGCGGGTGAACGTAGGGAACTCCTTCTGGAAGATCTCATCCCAGTACTCATCGGTCCAGTATTTATGCCTGTCAAAGAAGGGGTCGTTCTTGGCGACACTAACGCAAACGCTCGCAGCTATGTCGACGTCCTCGATGATGTTAAGGGCAAAAGCAGCCATAGCGAGCGTGCTGAACACGCGACAGTGTAATCCCAGCCTCCAAGCTGCAGCAGCCGCAGCATCTGTAGCAATATTTACATTTATGTTCTTAAACTGACAGCTCGGACCCCTCGCTGTGAGTGATTCCATCTCCTCCGCTTTATTGAGCTCTGCGCAGGTCCTGTATCCGCAGGCGCCGCAGTCGTAGTTGAAATCCGATTTCCTCTTATCTCCGATAAGTAGCAGGGCGCAGGGCTCCTTTACCAGCTCCATGACAAACCTGCCATCGCGAGCTGCCAGCGGAGACATGTCTGCCATGGAATAACAGAACTCCGCGATCTCTACCATTTGCTCTTTGCCAACGCTGATGATCTTTGGGGTGTTTCTTCCACCGAACCTGAAGCTGTTATGCGCTGCCACAGCCATCAGTTCAAGGGCTCTATCGAGACCGTTCTGTATCAAATCGTCCAATTCCCTTATTGCCATTTCTCTCACCTCGCTCCCTACAACGTCCTAGCTGTATATAGATCTGAACTGAGGCCACAGCCTCTGGATAATCCGGTCATTCATGGTAGCCTGGTTTATCTCATGATATCTCTTGGGGATATCCCTGAAGGGACTCTTCTCAGTCACAGAGATGCCCACCGCCAGTGCAAAACCGGTATCCTTGGGCACAATCCTCATTTTCATAGCGGCAGCACCGGCCGACCAGTATACGCCATAATCGATCCCAAGGTTCCTGGCTAACGATAAGATGCCGTCTATGGCATAGCCGACGTTATTCGCCCGGAAAACGCAGAGCGGCCCCCTGAAGGCAATCCCCGGTTCATCGGGAAGCCTTTCCGCTTCCTTAAGGTACTCACAGGTGAGCTTGCCGCACATATTGCAGTTGATGTCCGCCGGGTCGGTGAGGCATCTCAGCGATGTAACAACGAGGACCGCATCGGCATCCCTGAGCATTGCCGCATCCCGCTTGAAGAAGTCCCAACTTTCATTCTCCTCAGACATTCGCTCGATGGTCTGACACAGTTCTTCTATAGCACATTCATCATCGATAATGTGAATGGTGGACTCGCCGACACCCCCTACCCTGGGGGATGTTGTCCCTGACGCCAGAAGTAGGCGTGCTGCTATTCTTACCGCCTCTTTTCTATCTTCCTCGAACTGTTTTATGCTTGCTTCCTTGCTCATGGAAACCCCCTTTACTCAGTTAAACCTGAAGGCCGTGTTTTTTGGCAATCTCCGGATACGCTTTGTAGGCCGGCTTCAACAGCGGTAGCAACTTTATGACCTTCGGAAGAGGTCCCTTTGCCTTTATACGACCCTTCGCCATCGCTACCGGCATGGATATAGACTGAAGCCAGAACTCGTGGCACGTGTCGCCGCTGAGTTTCATCTCTATAGTGGGCTTGAGGTCAGCCGGCCCACAGATAACCTCGCCGTCTTTGGTTAGCCATATAAAACCATCGGGATCCGTTATGGTAAATTTGATCGTGATACCCGATTGACGGTACTTCGGGCCTACAACAGGATCATCTGATAAAACCTTAAACAGAGTCCCCAATACATCGTACATCTTTTCCGTACTTTCAAATACCGGCATTTTAACCCTCCTAAACTGTTTATTTCAGACATTAGCCCGACTTCTTAGTAGTTATGGGAAATAATCGTCGACCATACAGCTATAACAGGTCGGACAAATATTATATATTGCTAGGACACCGTTATCACCCATGATACAGGTCTGTTCTTCAGCCAGTGAAGAATGAAAAACAGGACTATGAGAGTCGTTAATTGGTTAGCTAACTCCGTGTGGACATTTCTAACACTATCATGACAATTTGTCAAGTATTCCAGGGGACCTGTTCCGTTCGGTAATGGTTGAAGATACAATGCCACTATCTTGTGATATAATATTGGCCTGTTGAAACTTTCAAAATGTGACCTCAAATAACGTGGAGACAAGCTATCTAGGTTGATGTCACATATTAGAGATGCCTGGAACCAATAGATAGGCGAGTCAACCACAATCGAACGGAACCCAAGTGAACGATGAGATGAAAGAACCTAACGCTAAGCGTGTTTACCTTGCTGGGCCGGATGTATTCTTTCCTAACGCCATCGAAATCGGTAATGCAAAGAAACGCATCTGCGCTCAGTATGGCTTCGAGGGAGTATACCCGCTGGATGCCAATTTTGATGCATTGTTCAATCTGGGCTCTGCGGGTGATATGGGGCACGCAACCTTTGACCTAATGGTCGAGCTGATGGATGGTTGCGACCTTGTGATTGCGAATCTAACCCCGTTCCGAGGACCAAGTATGGATGTTGGCACGG
>JAIWEW010000023.1:0-11479 GCA_048632005.1 bacterium | reverse complement strand
GAGGCCCGAAAAGTAGCATTTCCTTAAAGATATTGCATCACAAGCTGTCGAAGTGGCAAAACAGCACCTATAACCCAGCCGGAGCTGCCAGTGTGACTTAATGCTACTTCCAGTCCTCGTCCTAGATGTATTTGACTCTACAGTACAAGAGACTTAGAATTAACAGTATAGTAAGGACTTTAAGCAGGCGGTTCACATGAGTTCTGGAAACACAAAGACCGGCGCGAAGGGATATATTGAAATCGACCAGGGGGCTTGCAAGGGGTGCCAAATCTGTATAGCTTTCTGCCCCAAGGACGCGATTTGTCTATCCGAAAAATTAAATGCCAGTGGCTATTTACCAGTTCTGTTCAATAACCAGGGCGAATGTACAGGCTGTGCAATCTGTGCAGTAGTATGTCCGGAAGTGGCAATTGAGGTTTACCGTGGCTAAGGTTCTCACGAACGGCAATAGTGCAATTGGAGAAGCAGCTATCAGGGCTGGCTGTCAGTGCTATTTTGGTTACCCTATCACACCTCAGAACGAACTTACAGAATATATGGCTACTCACTTGAGCAGAAGGAAAGGGTGCTCTTTTGTTCAGGCTGAAAGCGAAGTTGCTGCCATAAACATGGTCTACGGAGCCAGTCTCGTCGGTGCCAGAGCGATGACATCCTCCTCAAGTCCCGGAATCAGCCTGAAACAGGAGGGAATCTCTTATCTGGCAGCTTGCGAACTTCCTGCAGTCATTGTCAATATGTCCAGAGGAGGTCCCGGGCTAGGAAGCATATCAGCCTCCCAGTCAGACTATTTTCAGGCTACCCGTGGTGGAGGCCATGGAGACTATAGGTGTATTGTACTGGCTCCATCATCAGGGCAGGAGCTGGCAGACCTTACATACCGCGCATTTGACCTGGCGGACAGGTATCTGATTCCGGTAATCGTTCTCGGGGACGCCATGCTGGGACAAATGATGGAGCCGGTAGAATTCAAATATGAAGCCCCGGACGAATTGCCTATCAGAAGCAATGCATTACGGGGGGCCAAAGGACGGCCAAGCAGGATTGTAAAAACCTTTACATCAAACCCAGCCGAGTTAGAAGAGATAAACTGGAGTTTGTTCAGAAGATACCAATTGATCAATAAAGAAGAGGCCTCCTACGAGACCTTTATGGTTGAAGATGCAAAGCTGATAGTAGTTGCCTTCGGGATAGCAGCCCGGATTGCCAAAGGGGCAATCAAGAACGCACGGGCAGACGGCCTGAAAGTAGGAATGTTAAGACCCATTAGCCTGTGGCCGTTTCCTTCCGAAAAGGTGAAAGACCTGGCTAAAAGGACAAAGCATTTTCTAGTCTTTGAAATGAATATGGGACAGATGATAGAGGATGTTCAACTAGCATTAGAAGGCAAAGGGGAAGTTTCCTTCTATGGTAGGCCGGGGGGCGTTATTCCCAACCCCAGCGAGGTTTATCGGGTAATCTCACGGCTTTATTATCAGAAAGGTTTAAAGACAAGGAAATGAGAAAGGTCTACACTCGACCCAGGTTACTGAAAAGAGTTCCTTTCCATTACTGTCCGGGATGTGGGCATTCTATTGTCCATAGGCTCATGACTGAGCTGATTGACGAGATGAATCTCGAGGACAGGATCATTGGTATTCCCCCTCCCGGATGTTCTGTCTTTGCTTACCACTACTTTGATGTAGATATGGCGGAATCGGCCCATGGTAGGGGAGCGGCGGTAGCCACCGGCATAAAAAGGGCCTTTCCCGAGGCTATAGTTTTTACCTATCAGGGTGATGGGGATCTGGCAGCCATCGGCACCGCTGAGACCATACATGCCGCCAACAGGGGAGAGCGAATAACCGCCATCTTCATCAACAACGCTGTCTACGGAATGACGGGTGGGCAGATGGCACCAACTACCCTTTCACAACAGGTGACCACCACTACCCCTTACGGGCGGGATACGGGCATAGAAGGATATCCTATCAGAATGAGTGAAATTGTAGCTTTAGTTAAAGGTGCGGTGTATATTGAGCGAACTGCGGTGAACTCCCCGGCAAACATCAGGAAGACGAAAAAGGCAATCCGCAAGGCATTCCAGGCGCAAATCGACGATCTTGGCTACTCTCTGGTGGAAATACTCTCTCCTTGTCCCACTAATTGGAGGATGAACCCGTTGGAATCATGGCAGTGGATCGACAAAGAGATGATAAAAGAGTTCCCCTTGGGTGTAATCAAGGATATAACCGGAAAAACCGATGCTGATTAAAACAGTTTTTGCCGGCTTTGGAGGTCAGGGTGTTCTCTCCATGGGCCTCAATCTGGCCCAGGCGGCATTATTGGAAGGAAAGAACGTAACCTATTTACCTTCATACGGCGCCGAAGTTCGCGGCGGCACTGCCAATTGCACGGTAGCAGTATCCGATGAAGAGATTGCGTCTCCGGTAGCATCTTCTCCGGACTTCATTGTAGCCATGAATCAACCCTCTATGGTCAGATTTCAAAATCAGATTCAATCAGGTGGTGTACTATTTATCAATTCCTCCCTAATCGAAACCGAAATCTCCAGGGGTGATGTTGACATTATCAAAGTGCCGGCAAATAGTATTGCCGAACAGTTGGGGAGTCTAAGATCCGCCAATATGGTAATGCTGGGAGCATTCACGAAGAATAGCAATATCGTTTCTATTTCGAGCGTAATTGAAGGGCTGAAGAGCGCTTTAAAGAAAAAACAAAAACTGATCGCTGTTAATACGAAAGCCTTAATGGCAGGATATGATCTGTTTTGATACGCGCTACAGCTAACGTTTTCCGGAAACAATTAGTTCGTAATAACCAAGAGCTGTAGAGTAGCGGGGTGGTATATTGAATCGAATTGAATCGAGGGGTAAATCATGTGTGTAAAACAGAATTCGATTAGTCTGGAAAATGTGCCGGGGAAATTCCTGGACGTAAGCGAGCTTTTGGGAGCTGAAGGGATAAATATCAGGGCTATCTCTGTGGCTGACACATCCGATGTCAGTACGGTTAGGTTTGTAGCGGATGACCCGGAAAAAACCGCCAATGTCCTGAGAAGTCACGGTTATTCTGTGAAAGAAACCGATGTAATAGCAGTAGAGGTCCCCGATCATCCCGGTGGCCTTCAAGCAGTACTTAAGCCTCTTAAAAGGAACAACGTTAATGTCCACTATCTCTATCCCTATCTAGGCAGGGGAGAAAGCGGGCAGCCTATAATCATCGTGGGCGTGGATAAAAGTGAAAAGGCATTAGATGTCTTAAAAAAGAACTGGGTTCACACCTTTGGCAAAGAGATTTATACCCTGTAACCATATCCCCGATGATGCTCACGAAGAGGCACGAGCCTTCCCTAAAGTTGACTATGCCAAGAATGCGATGAGTATTCCCGCCACAGTAGCGGAGCCGATAACGCCGGCGACATTCGGACCCATGGCATGAGCCAACAGGAAGTTATCGGGATTCTCACGCTGACCCTCAGCATTCGCCACGCGCGCCGCCATAGGGACTGCCGAGACCCCGGCAGCGCCGATCAGCGGGTTGACCTTCCCCTTAGTGAGCCAGCACATCAGCTTCCCCATTAAAACGCCGCTGGCCGTCCCGAAACCAAACGCAAACAGGCCCAGGGCGAATATCTCCAGGGTTTGAACGGTTAGAACCCGGTCAGCTATCATCTCGGCACCAATAACGAAGGCGAGAAATATGGTAATAATATTTATCAGCTCGTTGCCAGCCGTCTTCGACAGCCTATCGGTGACGCCACACTCCCGTAGGAGATTGCCGAACATCAGCATTCCGATAAGCGGTGCCGCTTTGGGTAGAAGCAGGACAACGAACACCGTAATGATAATAGGGAACAGGATTAGCTCCAGCCGTGAGACCTCACGCGGGTCCTCCATTACGATGGCGCGCTCCCTCCTGGTGGTGAGCCGCCGCATAATCGGTGGTTGGATGACGGGCACCAGTGCCATATAGGAATAGGCGGCGATGGCAATAGGACCCAATAGCTCTGGAGCCAGAATTACCGACGTGTATATTGCCGTGGGGCCGTCGGCGCCACCGATGATACCGATGCTCCCCGCCTCATTCAGGGGGAAACCCAGGGCCAGGGCGCCGAAGATGGCAGCGAAGATACCGACCTGCGCCGCCGCGCCGAGGAAAAATGTCTTGGGATTTGACAGCAAGGGGCTGAAGTCTGTCAGCGCCCCGATGCCGAGGAAGATTAGGGGAGGGAAAATGGCCAGGTGCACACCCAGACCGAGGTAGTTAATGAGACCACCCTCCTCCATCAAGCCGGTGGCGGGAATATTAGTTAATATAACCCCGAACCCTATCGGTATTAGAAGAAGGGGCTCATAGCGCTTCCTGATCGCTAGATAGATAAGCACGCCACCGACCATCATCATTACCACATTGCCCCAATATAAATCGGAGAAACCTGTAGTATTGAGAAATTCCCAAATTCGATCCAGCATGCTCTATTCCTCGATAGTAAGCAAAGGCTCCCTTCTTCTCACGTATGCCCCCTCCACCACATGTATCTCCTTGACCTTCCCATCCTTAGGAGCTGATATATCATTCTGTATCTTCATCGACTCTACTACGAGCAAAACATCGCCGCGCTTCACTAACGCACCAACCTCAACTCCGATTGAGAGCACCGTACCCGGCATAGGAGAGGTGACCACCCCTTCGCCAGCAATCAGTGGGCGGGTCTGCTTCGTTGCCGTGGGTGGTGCATGGGCAGTCGCTTCCTGGGTAACAGAGGGCGTTACCTCTGTAGCTATCGGCGCCTCGGGCTCAGCGGTTGCAACCTCCTCTTCCTTTCTACCCATGCCCGCCAGCCACTGCAGACCCCGGGTTAACCCGACAAAACATAAGGAAATAAGCAGGAGGGCACCCAAGGCGATTACGGTGAGTTGAAGGGCATAAATATAGTCATCCATTTTTACTTCACCAGCGAGAGCGAAACTTCACATAGTTTATAACCTGAACTTGCCTGCTGTCAATTCAATGTATTCGTCCAGTACATTAGTGACACAGAACCACCAGGTCATTTCAGCTTCCACTGTCATTGCGAGGCAGAAGAGCGCTTTATAAATACACTAGGAGACTGCTGAAATACTCTCAATCAACCCCCTATATCCCCCAATCTTGGGGGATTTTTTAAAGCTGGGGGACACCCCCAGACCCCCGGCAGGAAGTATCCTGCACCTCTTTTTCAGCGGTCTCTAAAGGTAAGTGATGTGGCAAGTAGTAGGACATGAAACAGCTGTAACGCTATTAGACAACAGTCATAAGAGTGGCAAGCTATCTCATGGCTATCTCTTCGTCGGCCCTCCGCACGTGGGTAAGATGACCCTGGCATTGAATCTGGCTCAGGCACTAAACTGCGGTGGAGATGAACAGCCCTGCGGCGATTGTGCATCGTGCCAGCGTATTACCGCACTAAAGCATGCCGATGTACAGGTGATCGGTCTCGATGGCAAGTCTGAGATAGGCATTGACCATATCAGAGAAATGGAGCGCTCCGCTAACCTGAAGCCCTTCGAGGGGAGGAATCGTGTATTCATTATCGATGGAGCGGAGCATCTCTCGTCCGAGGCCGCGAACTGCCTCCTCAAAACACTCGAGGAGCCGCCGCCTAATGTTCATCTAATACTGATAACCACAAATGAACGTCTGCTTATTCCCACAGTGTGCTCCCGCTGTCAGAAGCTGGAGCTAAGACCGCTCCCGATTCCTGTCGTGGAGCGGGCTCTTGTCGAGCAGTGGGCGGCAACTCCGGAACAGGCGAGGCTACTGGCAAGGCTCTCCGCAGGTTGCCTTGGCTGGGCAGTGAGTGCGTCTCTTGACGAAAGTATTCCCAACGAGCGTGCGGAGCAGCTCAGCTCCCTGCTCCAGCTTACTAACACGGGTCGAGTCGAGCGCTTCGCCTATGCCTCCCAGCTATCAAGCCAGTTCACTAAAAATCGTGGAGCGGTGCGGGACGTACTATCACTTTGGGTTGAGTGGTGGCGCGACCTTCTTCTAATCAAGGGAGGCTGCAGCGATTTCATTACTAACATAGATCGAGAGTCCACGCTTTATAGCGAGGCGGAAAGTTACCATTTGACTGGAATCAAAGGATTCATTAAAAGCCTGCAGCAGACTATGGAAGCACTGGGGCAAAACGCTAATCCCCGTCTAGTGCTGGAGGTGCTCATGCTTGATATACCAAAAAGAGAAGGGGGCTTAGTTTCGAAGACATGACTGAAGTAATTGGCGCAAGATTCAAGCGGGCGGGGCGTATATATTACTTCGACTCAGCAGACATTGATATAAACGTAGGCGACTGGGTTGTAGTAGAGACCGAGCGCGGCCCGGAATTGGTTAGGGTGGTTATCTCTCCAAATCAGGTTCTCGCCAACGAGATAACCGAGCCTTTAAAGCCGGTGCTCCGTAAAGCGGAGGAGGAGGACTTCAGCAAACGGGTTGAATTCAAAGATAAGGAGCAAGAGGCACTGGATAAGTGCCAAGAAATAAGCTCCCGACTCAACCTGCCCATGAAGTTCATCTCCGCAGAGTATAACCTCGAAGGCTCCCGCCTTACTATATTCTTCAGCGCGGAAGGTAGGGTAGACTTCCGCGACCTCCTAAGGGAGCTCACCGCCATTTGTAAAACGCGCATTGAACTTCGCCAGGTGGGACCACGCGATGAATCAAAGCTCCTGGGAGGTTACGGCAGATGTGGTCGCCCATTATGCTGCACTACATACCTCTCCGAGTTCAACCCTGTCTCTATTAGAATGGCCAAAGAGCAAGACCTACCCCTTAATCCAATGAAGATCTCCGGGGTCTGCGGAAGGCTATTGTGCTGTCTTAGCTACGAATGCGAACAATATCGCGTCATGAAGGAAAAACTGCCCCCTATCGGGCAGATTGTGACGACTCCTATGGGGGTTGCGACTGTCGTGAGCAGAAACGCGTTAAAAGAGACGGTGATCGTGGAACTGGAGAGTAAGGCCACCGTGGAATTCCCTATTGAAGAGGTTAAGAGGGAGGGGGACAGGCCCCCTAAGAAAAAAGGGTCTTAGTCCCAATCACTTCTCTGCTGAAGCGGTAGAAACTTCTGCCACCCGTTATGCCGCTGAATATACTCGTAGGAGACGTAGTAGCTGCCGGCATATGGAGCGAAGGGCTGCCGGGCAATCGTCATATGCGCCTCTTGAGGAGTACGTCCCGCCTTTCGATTGTTGCACTTGAAACAAGCGCTCACTACATTCTCCCAGATGTGCCTCCCACCTCTATGGCGGGGGGTCACATGGTCCAGGCTAAGCTCCCTGGTCTCCACGCCACAATACTGACAGGTATACTTATCTCGCCGGAACACCTCACGGCGGGTTAATTTTCTCTCCGGGCGAGGTCGCTTCACCATGTAAACGAGGCGGATAACCGAGGGTATAGGGATAGAATTACTTGGGGTGTGGATCATCCCCGAGTCATTCTCCAACGTCTCCGCTTTGCCGGACATAAGCAGAACCACTGCCCGCCGCGCCCGGGATATATTCAGCGGCTCGTAGTTTTGATTCAAAACCAGCACCGGAGAGTTCACCATTTGCGAGTGGGCCCTCTTCGCCCTTTGGCTTTACGCCTTTCCTCCTCCAAAGGGAGAGAGTTAGCCCGGTAATCGGGTACATCGATTTCAAAAAACGTGCTAATCTGTGGATCCGCTATTCGGGAGATTATCCTGAGTTCCATCTCCTCCAACGGAAAGCAGGTGGTGATTACCATAGGCAATCGATCGTTATAACGATGGTTGATAAGTTGATAGAGCTTCTCCTGAGCCCAGTCAGTGCTCGCCTGCTCACCAAAGTCGTCGAGGATAAGCAAAGGCACAGTTTTTATCTTCTCAAAGAGCTCATCAGAGGTCACATTACTATCTGGCCTGAAGGTGGCACGCAGGTGGTCAAGGAGATCCGGAACCACTTTAAAAAATACTGGTTTACCCTTTTGCAATTGATAATTACCAATGGCCGCGGCGAGATGAGTCTTACCACATCCGTTTGACCCCTGAAATACCACCCATCCCTCCGGATCCTCAGCAAAGCGCCGTGCCAGCTTTACGGCATCCTCCAAGACCATCTGTTCCCCCCGCGAAAGATTGGGCCTCTTTTCAAAATTTCCGAAGCTCATCCCGCTCAGGAGCTTCAGACCCAGATCTCCGCTATTGTGCCGCAGCCACAACAGGCGCTCTTCATCCGACTCCCCCTTATTGCACCGACACGGTATTACCCTGGCAAAATCGGGAAGGCCTGATGGGAGGCCGGGATGAACAAAACCGGCCCCTTTACATACGGGACAATCCAGCGCCACCCTCTCAGTCAATTCGCCGTTTGACCAGGTGTCCGTACGTTCTCCTGATTGTGTCCCTGTCCGCTTTAGAATGTCTCCCAGGCGCTCCATGTTCCCTACCTTCGCTATCCCAGCGCTTCAAAATTGCCTCAATGTATTTCCAGTTGCGTTTATTGCGGCTGACGGCCTCCCTAAAGGCATCATCAATCCAGGAGACCGGATATAGCTGCTCCGCCGCTTTCAGCTCCTCAGCAATCATCGGCGCTAGCATGCCAATGTTCTCCTCATATAGAGTGAAGATATTGGGCTGCTCTGCTGTTTCCATATCTTCAATAAAGGGTTCCTCCTCCGGCAACACCCCCACATCGATCTCCCCCCGCTCGATTCTGTTACGTGCCTCACAATCACTCCCCGTGTTCAGGAAGTAAAGTTTTTCAGTCCTTCCGTGCTGCTCCAAATCTAAATCAATTATCGTCCCCCGACGTACGGCCCCCTCCAGGCCGCTACGAAGTGCCGCCTCAGAACCAACGCCCATCATGAGAAGACGATCGCCGAGAAGCTCTCCATAGGTGACAAATTTCGGGTAACCCCGCTTCCCGTACAGGACCCAGAAGAGGTGGAGCGTTACCTTGAGCTCAGTAATATCATCGATCTGGGGGAGCAACTGACTAAAGAAAACATTTGGCAGCGGGGTTAATCGCATCTTTTGGGGGAAACCAGAAAATGGCTTCATCCCGTCCGCTCCATTTCATAATCGGCGAATTTCACGAGTTTCGACAGGAAACGCAATTTCACCTGACCTATTGGCCCATTGCGGTGCTTGGCGATAATTATGTCAGCAACACCCCTGGGAAATGGCTCATCATGATGCTGCTTTTTCCAGTCATCTTCAGTCACATACATATCACTCCGGTGGATGAACACCACCACATCGGCATCCTGCTCGATGGCGCCGCTCTCCCTGAGATCGGACAGCAGGGGGGTATGAGAAGCCCTTCCTTCCGGGGCCCTGGAGAGCTGAGAGACGGCAATCAGCGGCACATTCAGTTCGCGAGCTATCTCCTTTAGTGAGCGGGAGATCTCAGTGACCTCCTGCACCCGTCCCTCCCTACCATCGCTCCTCATGAGCTGCATATAATCAACAATGATAAGGTCTATACGCCGCTCGTAGTAAAGCCGCCGCGCTTTGGATTTCATCTCCACCACCCTCAAGATGGGCGAGTCATCGATGAAGATGGCAGCTTCCGAGAGCACGCCTGTGGCCTCCATGAGCCTTCTTTCCTCCGCCTCTGTCTGATGTCCAAGACGTAGCTGCTTGGAATCGACGCCTGCCTCGCTGGAGAGTAGCCGTTGCACCAGTTGATCCCTCGCCATCTCGACGCTAAATATTGCGACATGGGCATTTTGGTCAACTGCAGCATTCCTCGCAATACACAGAGCGAGGCTGGTCTTGCCCATGCTTGGCCTGGCCGCAAGTACTATCATATCGGAGCGACGGAGCCCACCGATAATTTCATCCAAAGCTGTAAATCCGGTGCGTACTATCTCTCCCTCAAATGGATGAATTTCAGTTTCCTCGAAGTATTTATGGAGGAGCTCACGAATATGGACGAATTCCCCCGGTCTATGACCGTGGCGCAAGCCGAATAGCTTTTCTTCCGCTTTACTGAGGGCAGCATCGATGTCCGGACCCGCCTCGTACCCAATGGCTTCAATCTGACCTGCTGCCTTTATGAGGTGACGCATCATAGACATGCGGTGCACAATCTGGCCATAGTGCTCAACATGCACCGAGGTAGCTACATTGGAGACGAGATGGCTCAGGTAGGCAGCCCCACCAATCGCCTCCAGCTTCTCCTGTCGCCCCAGCTCGTGAGCGACGGTAACCTGATCTATAGCCTCATTTCTCTCGTAAAGCCCAAAGCAAGCCGCGTACACCCACTGATTCTTCTCCCGGAAAAAATCCTCGGATTTGAGAAATGTAGCTATCTTAAACATAGCATCGCCATCTATGAGGAGAGAGCCTGTTACTGCCTCTTCAGCCTCGATATCGTGGGGTGGCAACTTTTCAGTGGACATGGATAACCCTTCTACTGTGACTCCTCTTCAGGCGATTCTATCTCAGTTTCCTTTTCTTTTTCTTCAGCCATTGCTTGCGACGTTTCCTCCACCACATCTTCAGTCATTGCTTGCGACGTTTCCTCCACCACATCCTCAGTCATTACCTGCGGTGTTTCCTCCGCCACATCCTTAGTCATT
This sequence comes from bacterium, assembly GCA_048632005.1. Lineage (GTDB taxonomy): Bacteria > Chloroflexota > Dehalococcoidia > E44-bin15 > E44-bin15 > JAAXQM01. The sequence goes on along the minus strand of JAIWEW010000023.1, from coordinate 886 downwards.
ACCTGCGGTGTTTCCTCCGCCACATCCTTAGTCATTACCTGCGGTGTTTCCTCCACCACATCCTCAGTCATTACCTGCGGTGTTTCCTCCGCCACATCCTCCGCCTTTTCCTCCTTCTTTGGTTTCGCCTTTGCCTTAGGCTTGGGCTTGGGCTTTACCTCTTCCGGCTCCCCCTCAACAATGACCTTCAGGCGAGGCGTGAGCTCTTTTGATAGCCTCACCACAACTTCATATTCTCCCAACTTGTGAATCGGCTCATCAAGCTCGATTTTCCTCTTATCCATATCCTGTCCCGTAATCCGCTGGACCTCTTCAGCAATATCAGCGTTGGTGATGGCCCCATATAGACGATCCTGAGCCCCTGCCTTAGCCTTTATCCTAACTTCCAACCCCTCAAATGTCTCAGCATAAACCGCCATTTCGGCATCTGCCAATAACTGGCGTTGCTCCTCAGCGCGCCGCATCGACTCAGCCCGCTTCATTAAATCAGGAGTTGCACGCTCGGCAAGACCTTTAGGAAGAAGAAAATTCCTTCCGTAGCCTTTCGCCACCTCCTTCACCTCTCCCACACTCCCCAGTCCATCAACATTTTGAAGCAAAACTACTTTCATCTTTCCACCTCGTTTGCCATTATAATCTACACTGCCAAAAATAAAAAGGGAATGTATTCGTCCAGTACATTAGTGACACAGAACCACCAGTCCATTTCAGCTTCCGCTGTCATTGAGAGCGAAGCGAAGCAATCTCACCATCGCATGATTATTCACCAACCAGCCCTGAGATTGCTTCGGCACTTCATGCCTTGCAATGACGGGTAAAAGAGCGCCTTGTGAATACACCAGGAGACTGCTGAAATACTCACAATCAACCCCCTAACCCCCCAATC
>JAIWEW010000022.1:0-11776 GCA_048632005.1 bacterium | reverse complement strand
CGTAGGTGGTGGGGTTGTGTTCACACCGCTGATGATGGGTTTTACACCGATAGACTCCTTCATAATCAGGGGGACGGGATTATTGGTGGCCATGGCCGGGTCACTGATCGCAGCCCGGCCCTTTTTGAATAGGGGCCTGGCGAACATAAGGCTGCTGCTTCTGGCGGGAGTACCCTATGCCATCTTCGCGGTTATAGGGGCCCTGCTGGCGGGTTATATCCAGGAAACGGCGGGTGAGACAGGAGAGGCCATAATAAGGCTGTCACTGGGTATCCTTATAATCGGCATAGCAGGGCTGATATTCTTCGGTGGCAGGAAGGTTGAGTATCCAGAGATTAAGAATGTAGACAGTATCACCGAAAGGCTGGCCATTGCGACATCCTATTACGAGCAGTCATTAGGCAAGGTAGTATATTACAAGGTTAAAAGAGCGCCTGTTGGGATTCTGATCTTCTGCTTTGTCGGATTGATCTCAGGGCTCTTCGGCCTGGGGGCTGGCTGGGCCATGGTTCCGACGTTGAACCTGGCTATGCTTGCTCCTCTTAAGGTCGCGGCTGCATCCAGTAAGGTCCTGATCGGAATTGGTGATACCGCTGCTGTCTGGCCATATATGAAGGATGGAGCAATCTTCGCGCTGTTTGCAGTGCCGTGCGTTATCGGTATGGTTATTGGTACGATAATAGGTGCGAAGATAATGATCAAAATCAAGGCGGGGTTTGTTCGCTGGCTAATCATAGCGGTAATGGCCGGCGCAGGGATTAAACTGATACTGGACGGCGTTGGCAGACTAGGTTCTTCGTAGGAGGCAGTGGAAGAGGCAGAACTGGCTATCAATTTATTGCCACAGGGAGTTAAAACAGGTTAAGGCAGGTGGAATGCCATGGAAAATGAACATCCAAAGCCGCCTATTGCAGGCGTAATCTACGGGACTATTTGCTACTGGATTGTTGTCGTTGGAATTCTAGTAGCCATAGTCGGTATGTCAATGTACTTTATATCGGGCGGCTGTTTTGATAAAGAAATCCTTCTTGACAGCCTTTGGGAAGGCAAAGTGGTTGAGGAGGTCTGGGCAGAGGCTTCCTGCGTTGGCCATCTCCCGGAGGGACACTGGTACCTGAATTTGGATCTGCTCTCTCACGGAGATGTTATAGCAATGGTCGGGGTAGCCATTCTCTGTTCTGCAGCGGTCGTCGGCATGTGGGGAGCATTTGTGGGGACAGTGCGCAGCAGGGAAAGACTGTATGCTGTGTTGGCGCTGATAATTGCAGTGATTCTAACCTTGAGTGCTATAGGGATACTAACTCTCGAGTAAGGCTGTCTTTAATAACAGCCATTCCGCAAAACCAGAAATGTTGCCTCATTTCAACATCTACAGCAAAGTGAACTTGATGCCTCCCGTACTTATTGCCATATAGTTGCTAGCTAATTATAATCAAAGTGAGACCTCTGAAAAAGAGATGCAGGATACTTCCTGCCGGGGGTCTGGGGGTGTCCCCCAGCTTTAAAAAGCCCCCCAAGATTGGGGGATTAGGGGGTTGATTGAGAGTATTTCAGCAGTCTCAAAGTAGAGAGAATGGGAGGGTTTGATGGCTATTATTACCATATCCAGGGGAACGTTTAGCGGTGGGCAGATCCTGGCTGAATGCATTGCCGAAAAACTTGGCTATCGTTGTATATCCAGGGAGGTATTAGTAGAGGCAGCCAGGCAATATGGTGTGCCACTAGAGAAGCTGTCCAAAGCCCTTGCTGAACCACCGGGATTCCTGCATCGTTCTACTGAGGACAGGGCCCACTATCTTGCCTACATTCGGGCAGACTTATGTAAGGAGGTTAAGGATGACAGGGTGGTGTATCACGGACTTGCAGGTCATTTACTGCTAAGGGGACTTCCTAATGTCCTGAGGGTCAGGGTCATCGCAGATATGGAATTCCGCATAAAAGCAGCTATGGAACGCCAGAATTTGAGCCGGGAAAAAGCGATGGAATTCGTCCAGAAAATCGACGAGAAAAGGGTTAAATGGACAAGATTTCTGTATCATGCAGATTGGTCAGATCCTTCACTACACGATATTATTATTAATCTTGAGCGTATAGGTATTAACGACGCATGTGATATCGTATGTCAAATAGCAGGCCTGGATAAGTTTAAGGTAACTCAAGAGTCGCAAAAGGTTATGGATGACATGTTACTAAGCACCGAGGTGAGAGCCGCACTCGCAGGGAGTAAAGGCATCTCAGATGGTGGAATTGAAATCGAGGCAGACGGGGATGTTATCACCATTGGGGGAACGGTGGGGTCATTGAATGATGCGGATAAGATTAAGGAGTTAGTCAGAAAGATGCCAGGTGTAAAGGAAGTCAATTCTCATATGCACGTGCTGTCCTCCAATTTGTGATTAGAAAGAACACGGACTATAAAGAGACCGCTGAAAAAGAGGTGCAGGATACTTCCTGCCAGGGGTCTGGGGGTGTCCCCCAGCTTTAAAAAGTCCCCCATGATTGGGGGATTAGGGGGTTGATAGAGAGTATTTCAGCAGTCTCACATAATACTTCACAATAAAACAGCGGTAAAATTAACCCCTTTCGTAGACGATCCCATATCCTGCTGGCGGGAAAGTGAATTCGATCGCATCGTAGCCACATACGGTATAGCAGGACGCGCACTCGGTGCAGAACTTCTTATAGTCCGGTTCTAGCACTGCTTTGCTTCCACGGATCTTCCACAGATCCATCCCGCATATTATTACACAGTCCTTGCAGCCCACGCACTTCTCATGGTCGACCGAGATGAAGTCCACGGGCGATTCGATAACGGTCACGAGGTCTCTCTTTTTTATCGAGTACTTCTCCATTATTACTCTCCTCCTGCGGGCGGCTGCATAAGACCCTTCAGCATGGGGGCCATCATCTTGGCGCCGGCGAGAAAATTGGTGATCTTGTCTCTGGAGGCTTCCTCGGCGGTGGGGAAGTAATAGCGTGCCATGAATAGCATTTGCGGTATCATATCCACCATGATCGCTGGTACTCGCAGCATGCCGTGAGCGTGTGGTTCGGCAAAGGTCAGCATACCGTAGAACATGGCGTCTGCCAGATTATCGAAAAACTCGTAGAAGGTCTGGGAGGTCCACTGGGAGAAGAAGTCCCTGAGCACGGTCCCGGACGTGAAGTCAATGCCCACCGGCGATACCTTGAGCTCCTCCATGTACTGCTTGAAGTACTCCTTGGAGAAATCTTTGTCCTTATGAGCGCGTACAGCGACCTGGGCTGCCAGCCGCGATGAGTACATCGCCTGCCATACACCCTCAGCCATGAACGGTTCCGGCACTCCTGCAGCGTCCCCGGTAAGCATCAGGCCACCGCTGTAGATCCTTTCATTGAACATCTTTAACCAGGGCAGAAAATGAAGCTGGAATTCGCGAGGACGGGCGCGAGTGGCTTTGATAAGTCGCTGGACGAAATCTATCTGCACGTTGTCTATTACCGACCTCGTAGAAAGATTCTTACCAGAGTCGATTTCGTTCTGAAGCGTTTTCGCAGGTCGGGAGCCGATGTGAAATCCGTCCCGGCAGATAGTGCAGTATCCGCCGCGTTCTGGGCCCATAAATATATGGACATTCGTGTCACCGCAGTACTCGGCGATCCGCTCCGGGTCAGCCTCGAAATCGACTGTGGCCAGCACTGTAATCTGGTCTTTGTCCCACTTTCTCCTGAGACCTCCCTTCTGGGCCATCAGGGAGTGAGCCCCGTCGGCCGCGATGACCACCGGAGCCCGGTACTCATTTCCCTCGCCATCGACCACTCCGACAATGTTCTCCCCAGCTTTGATTACGTCATGCGCCAGGGTGGCGAGCTTCAGCTCCGCTCCGGCCGAGGTGGCTTTCTCCGCCATCCACTGGTCGAATTCAGGCCGGTACATCATCTGCACCATGTATTCGCTGGCCTGGGGATAGCTGTTACGCTTTGGGGGAGTCAGACCCCAGGTCATTCGGTCAGCGTTGGATGGCATGGGCTCGACTATATGCATTACACCGAATTTCGTAGACCACAACGATGGTACGTCCAGATCCTTAATGTAATCGAAATCCCGAGCGGCCTTGGGCGCGAGGCCAAAACCAGACGAGTTCTTCTCGCCGCAGAAGCGACCCCGTTCGAGGATGACCACCTTGAGCCCGGCATCGGCGGCCTCCTTGGCAGCGGCGCTTCCTCCCGGTCCGCCGCCCACTACTATCAAATCATAGTTACTCATTTGGCCTCCTCCCCTGAGTTGCGGAATTGATACATACTGGGGTTGCGATGTGAAGACTCATCGCACTTCCTTTATCCCTCCGGCTCGATGTAGAAGCTGTGATCCGAAGTATTATTAGGATCAAACGCTTTCTTGATTTTTTTCATCCAGATATGGTAATCGCAACTGGTCGGCCCAAACTGTTCCGCCATACCCCGTACAATCGATATCGGCTGCCCCAGGCTTTTATCTATCGCTGTTTGCGCAGACTCCTCAACATATTCATCTGCGCCTTTCAAGGAGTCGGCATCCTGGAAATCATACATTATGATCTCCTCAAGGTGTCCGAAGCGACCCTGCTGATACGTTCCTCCCCAGGCAAGATCCCCTCCGTCGTCCGCGATAGCGCCCCGTTCGATATACTTCCTTTTCAACTGCTCCCCGATCTTGCCCGTAGCAACGGCGGTGTCCCACGATGTTCCAGCACCCAGAGATGTGGCAAAGGTCCCTGCCAGCTGGAACACCCTGGAAATCCCTTCTGACTTGATAAGATGGCGGAAAAGTATGTTTTTAATGGACTGTTCCTCCATCATTTGTACTATCTTTCCTCCGGTTTCTGATAGGATATCTTCTAAAGCCATCTTCTGGTACTCCAGCTCCCGGGCAGAGTTGGCGCCCAGGATGATCTGGATAGCATACTTGAATTCATCCATTGTAACCATCTGCAGCATTTGAGTATAATCCGCTGCTGAGCTGATACTGATCACAGGTATCAAACCGGGGGGCAGGGCTCTCCCCATAACATACCCTATCTCAGCCTCCCCGATTCTATATACTGCGTCCGCAAGTGCTTCCCAGCTCGGGAAGGTGAGGCTGTGTGCCAGGTAATTTTCCGGGATCGGCATCCCATTTAGCGGATGAATGCCCTCCATTGGGGTGGTGGGTGGCCCATACCACGGATACAGTTTGACTCCGCATTTTGTGAATACACCGAGTCCTCCCAACGCTCCAATCATGCCTCTCATTACGCCTCGCAGACTCGGCCCAGGTCCGTCTCCACAGAACCAACCATCTCCCGATCCCAGAGAACCAAGCCTCAATATTTCCCCATCGGGCAGGACCCATTCCACCCCTAATACGTTAGAATTGCTGTACCCCATGAAGATTCCCGTCAGCCCATAACCCGCCATGGATGTGGCGCTCGCCAGGATGGAGCAATTCGCTCCTGCACCAACCATGTGACAGTTCAGCCCCTTCTTCATAGCCTCAACCTGGAGCTGCGACCCTATTACGTAGGGTTCGACCACCGCGTACATGTTCTTCTCATCTATCTCAACGATACTGTTCATCCTCCTGAGATCCAGCTGGATAACCCCTTCCCCTCCAACGGTATTCCACGGGCCCCAACCGGTGCTGAACGCTTTGTACCGTATCCCGTACCTGTTGCATGCCTTGATTATTGCCTGGACCTCCTCTACATTACAGGGCAGTAACACGGCCTCGGGCCTGGTGCAAAACTTCGTGCCAGAGATAGTCTCCGCCAGCCACTGGAACGCATAGGTATCCAGAATTAAAGGCTCTTCAGAGATGTTCTGCTGGCCCACAATATCTTCCAGTATTCGATACACATTTTTTCGTAAAGCCATTTTCCACTCCTTGATCTAGATTCTTACAGTGCTTCGATAAGCAGTTCTACTATGTCATACAGCTTGATATTGGCCCCGCTCCGCTCCAGAGCATCCCTGAAGTTCCTCTCACACCAGGAACAGGAGGTTACTAGGGCTTCAGCCCCGGTAGCCATCGCCTCCTCTATTCGTTCATCGGCGGTGCTTAGAGCAAATTCTGGATAGGCCTCCTTTACCCCGCCACCGGCACCGCAGCACCAGGCGTATTCCTTAATGCGCTCCATCTCAACAAGCTCGAGACCGGGGATGCTGCGAAGTACATCCCGGGGCGGTTCATAGATTCCGCTGGTGCCCCGCCTGTACTCCTTGGGAGGGTCTTTAACGATCACCTGTCCCAGGACTTTCCTCTCAACACCCTCCCAGGGTATATATGGTTCCGACAACCTGCCCAAATGACACGGATCGTGATACGTGACCTGCATCGGCACTTTATTAGTCGGCTTTAAACTACCCTCTTTAATCAAGCGGTCAAGGTACTCGGTAATATGCAGTACTTCAAAGTTCATCTCCTTGCCAAGTCGAGAATAATGGAATTTGAAAGTGCCATAGCAATCGGAGCAGGGGGTTACCACCGTGCGCACGCCCGCGGCATTCCAGGTTTCAATATTATGCTCGGCGTATTTGGTTAGCTCCCCGCGATAGCCTATCTCAAATGCCCGACCCCCACAGCACGCCTCCTCCTTACCCGAAATTCCAACATCAACGCCCGCCTTCTTCAGAAGGGATAGTGCATCTCTGGCAATTTTGCGTAGATCCTGGTCAAAAGAATATCTACACCCCGCAAAGTAGAGGACATCCGCCTTCTCCTTGGCTATATCCTTGACGTCCAGGCCTTCGGCCCATTTGCCTCGCTCAGCTTTTGGCTCACCAAGTGTATTATCATCGCTCTTCAGGCTTTCGATCATTACCATGTGAGCTGGTAGTACCTGACCTTCCTCAACGCATTTTGCCCTGAGCTCCAGCATCACCTCCAGGGGGTCCATATCCCTGTTCACCTTACACGATACGTCGCATGCACCATCCATCTGACACTGGTATATTATCTCCACAAGCTTGTCCGTGTAGTCTATCCGGCCATCTAATAGAGCCAGCGCAGCAATCATCCTGCCGCCGGCCGAGTAGGCATGGAAATTACCCCATACCATGCTGGGACACGCATTGGCGAACCTCCAGCTCTTTATTTGTGACAGTGGTAACCATTTGCATAGTGAGCATCGGCTGCATCTCTGTAAATCGATTCGATAATCCTGTAATATCATATCTTTCTCCCTAGAAGCATAGTTTACCCGGGTTCATCACATTGTTTGGGTCAAAGATCCCCTTGACTTTTCTCAGAGCCATGGCACTCTGTCCATCTCTGCTGTAGGCCATTTCAGCCCACGGCCCGTAAGGCCTGGAGAAGAACCCTCCCATTCCCATTAACGCTTTGCTCGCGTCGAAAAATAGCTTTCGGACCTTCTCCAACTCTTTAGGGTTGGCCGGATCGTAGCTCAAATTAAACTCGCAGTGACAGGCACGCCCTTGAATCTGCGGTTGCAGATAGACGCCGATGTCTATACCTGGATGTCCCGCTTCTGCCGCCATCTGATCCATGCAGGCGATGAACTCTGGGGTTTTCCCCAGCGTGGTGAGGAAGAAGATATCATGGCATCCCCCCTTATATCTGAGCTTCCAGTACGGTTCAGCGGAAACGGTCGACAACGCTTCCAGGATATCACTCCCCTGGACCCCATCGATTGCTGTCACGGGCGTAACACCAAAGCGCTGTGCGGTATCCATGACGTCCTTTTCCTGATAGTCAACACGTTCCTGGGGAAGCCTTTCATAGCCCGCTACACACACGATAAGCACCCATGGAGGTAACGTTTCCCGCAGCGATTTAATTTCATCAGGATTCTTTGCCAAGAGGGTAGCCAGGTTAAAATTGTTGAGGATGAGCAGCTCGTCACCCAACCTCGCCCATAGCAATTTATAAGTAAAATCCAGTAAATCCTCCAGTCTCTGGGACGCTACCAGAAAAGTCTTCTGCAGCTGTGGTAGAAGCTCACATTTCACGGTGGCCCATGTGAGGATCCCCATGGTTCCCTGAGACCCCTGGATGAGCCTGAAGAAGTCGACCTGAAAGGGACCCATCGCATTGGTCTGGGCCTGCCCCGATGCCCACTGGTCTTCCAGGCTCCCAGGCCCTGCTGCCTCTCCGGTCCGGAACAGGTCGCCGGTACCGAAGACCACCTCGGTGCACAATAGGGGGTCGGAGATGTCCCACTGATACTTCGGTATTATGGTGGGTTCCCTTTCCAGGCAGCTACCTATCACCGATTTGGAGCTTCGAGGACATAGTGGCATGGGAAGCCTCATCCCTTCATTTTTCAGTTCTAGCTGGAGTTCCGCGAAGGTTACCCCCGGCTCAACCATTGCTACCCGATTTCTGCGGTTGATCCTGATGATCCTTTTCATCCGGCTTAGGTCAACGACAACCCCTCCCAGGCTCGGCACAGTATCGCCCCGGAAGTGAGGTGGGCCGGAGCTCACCGGGATTAGGGGCGTACCCGTACTGTTAGCCCACTTCACGATCTCCTGTACCTCATCGACATTTTCTGGCCTCGCTACAAACTGAGGCTTCATCCGGCGAACGAAGCTCTCGTCCCTTGAATAGGCTTCAATGGCCTCCGGCGTATCGGAAACATTTGCATCGCCAACAATTGCTGCAAGCTCTTCTTTTTCGGGCATTGCTCGCCTCCTTCTCCTCCTACAGCTTTATAAAATCCTGGACTCCCAGAGTCTGAGGGCTAGATTTGCTGCTGCTTCTTCCTCACTATTGCCATTAATAATTTCACATTTCGATTCCCTCTGCGGTATATAAAGGTCTATCATGCTCGTACGCCTCACCGGCAATGCCTCAATGCCGATGTCCTGATACCCCCAGGCTTGAATAGGTTTATCCTGAGCAGCCATAAGCTGTCGCAAGGCAACATTCCGTAGCTGACCAAGCTCATGGCTCACTGTAACCAGGGCCGGAAGCGGTGCTTCGACTACCTGGTAGCCATCTGAAACCACCCGTTCCACTCTCAGCTTGCCATTGTCGACTTCCACCTTTCGGGCGATGGTGACAGCAGGGATTCCTAGAAACTCAGCGATACCCGAGCCAACCTGGCCAGCGTCAGTATCCGCCGCCTGCCTGCCGGTAAGGATAAGGTCATATCCTATCTTGGTTATAGCTGCAGCCAATAGGTAGGCTGTGGTGTTACCGTCTAAGCGACCAAAAGCCTGGTCCTCTAGCATAACTAGCTCGTCGGCACCGGCAGCGAGACACTTCCTCAGCACAGCCTTGGCCAGCTTTGCTCCCATGCTTACTACCGTTATCCTGCTCTGGTGAGTATCTTTGATCTTGAGTGCAGCCTCCAGAGCATTTTCATCGTACGGGTTTAGCACCGGAGGAATACCGGCAGCAGGAATAACCCGTTTCGCCTCAGGATCGATCTTGAAGATAGAAGGCGGAGCCTCGGGGTCAAGAACCTGCTTAACAGCAACGACGATATTGAGCACGCGCTCTCCTCTTGTTGTTCGACTAGAATACTTCCCTGCAGTAAGTGCCAATTCACCGTGGCCTGAGAATACCCAAGGGAACCTGTATTTGGAGTCAGCATGACATAAAGTGGTAATCTCAACGAGAAGCGGCTAATCGCCACCGATAAGGTCTGCCAGCCGACTTATGAATAAAAGATAAGAATTGGTATGAGCATGCTAACACTATGGATGACATCTGTCAACGGACATCAAGAAATGCTGCTGAAAAATAAGTGTACTCTGAGGAGATTGCGGAAATGATTATCTAATCCAATTTAATAATCACTCCGGTACTTCCATCGAGATAGATACGCTCACCAGTTTTAATGCGTCTGGTAGCGTCGGCCACGCCAACCACAGCCGGTAGGCCATATTCTCGGGCGACAATGGATCCGTGGGAGAGCAAACCGCCTATATCGACGATCAAACCACCGGCATTTATGAACAGTGGTGTCCAACCGGCGTCGGTGACCGGGGCAATGAGAATCTCTCCTGGTTCAATATGTGATTCCAGGCGCGGGTCGAGAATCACCCGTGCGCGACCTTCAACCTTGCCTGGGCTGACGCCCATACCCTGCAACTGCTGTTCGGAAGGGAACTCATCCGGCTTCACTACTATCGATTTGCCATTTATGATTTTAGGTACATGCACCATCTGGCACCATTCGAAGTCCTGTCGCCGCCGGGAAATGATTTCCTTTGCCACCTCGGTGCTCAGCTTACCGGTGAGCAGGTCTCTCACCTCTTTCCACATGAGAAAAAAGAGGTCGTCGGGATCATAAAGACAACCCCGGTCCAGGAGACGAGTGCGGATCTCAGCATAGAGTCGTCTGAACCGGTCCGAGCGAAGCACGATCAAGTCTTTGAGCCTCTCGCGAAGCTCGATGTTGCGACGTGCCGCCTCCCGGGTACGCCTTGCAATAAAACGCTTCGGTGGCGACAACGTGTCCACACGCCTGGTTGACTCGTCACTTACTCGTTCCTGTCTAATACGTATTTCTTCCGGTGGCGTTACATCTGGCTGTAAATAGTTGCGTATAAGGCTAATAACCTGCGTCGGGTCTTCCCGCCATGAGGGACGTCGAAACTCCGCCTCACAAACAGCGCGGTGTCCATGCAGGGCCAGGAACTCTTCGAGTGCTATATGAAAGCCCTTTGCGCGCACATCTGCAGTAAGTGCTTCAAGTAGTCTCTGATTATCACCGATTGACGCAAAGTGCTCACTGACTTCTGGGCTCGACAGCACGGTGTTCGCGAGATCATAAAGGGCGAAAGCGGGGTTAGCGCTTGGCAAGGTCCCGATACCCGTAACCATCTGAGCGGCCAGTGAACCATTATCGTCATCAAGCCACGCTCTCGTTTGTTTCCTCAACAAATCGAAATACAGAACGGCGAAGGTAGATGCCCAGATGTGCACATCTGATACCCAGGCCATCGCTTTGGAGAAGCTAATCCCCTCTATAAGGCGATCGTCAGTCCAGTCCTTCAGTGCTTCTGGTGTGGACTCCTCCCGTTGACGGTTTATAGTCTCCTCACATTCTTGTGTATCCGATGACAGTGACTTTGTCTTGCGTATAATAGTCAGCACTACCCTGACGATCGCAGGCCATCTATCGGGACGTAAATCGCTAAGATGCAGTGGCGGTGTCCTTGTATCCGGTGGGCCGATGAATTCTTCATGTAGCGTATCCGGCGATATGCCGGGAGTGTGAGCAGCTGCTTCCTCCATAAAAGAGACACACATGTACGGACGGTGATAAAAGAATCCCAGCACCTGGTATTCAGGGCCCGATTCCCCCATAACGCCCAAAGCAATTCCCTGAGAGCGAAAAGCATGCTCGATAGTGGGGCCAATATAGCTCCACGATAGCGGGGTAATGCAGCCGGGTAGAATCTCGCTGATGTTGCCATTTGAGTAAAGGGGATAACGGGGATCTATCGGTGTGTTTAACTCGGGAGCCCAACCATCTGGCGGTGCGCCTGCGTTCGGTTGCGTGATGCTTGGAAGTGCAGTTATGGGGCGTGACTGCAGTATATAGACATTTCCGTCGAATATAGCCCACTCCACATCAACAGGGCGTTTTTCCATCTCCTCGATCTCGGCTGCCAGCCTGGCTATCGCGATAGCTTGGTCATCGGTAAGGCTGGATTGCTGCCGCGACGACTCGTCAATTGCCACTTCCTTGGCGCCACCAGGTGCCGGTAAAACTTTTATTTCCTTGTTTGAAACGTGGCGATGAATCACCTCACGGCTTTTTTTTTGGACTACAAACATATCCGGCGTGACCCTCCCACTCAC
>JAIWEW010000021.1:0-12215 GCA_048632005.1 bacterium | reverse complement strand
CATGGGTGATGAGACGGCTGTTATTAACGAGGTGAAGTGTATGGGCTGTGGCGTCTGTGAGGATGTCTGTCCGATTGGTGTGATCAGCCTTGAGCGAGACCCATCCAATGGTGAGCCGCTGGATTTGGCAGAACTGAAGAGAAAAACGTAGTAAGAGTGAAATACAAAAATACTGGAGAGATTGGTGAAAAATGGCATTAGCTCTTGAAGGAATAAGGATACTTGATATGGCCTGGCTTGGCCCCGGCCCTTTTTGTGCCAATATGTTGGGCGATCTGGGCGCTGATGTGATAAAGATCTACGAAGCTCATCCAGAACGCCGTGGTGGACCGGTCATGTTCCTGTTCGATCCGGCTATGCAACCGGGGTTCAGAAACTGTCGTACAATGGGGCTTAACCTGAAGGCGGAAGAAGGCCGCAGTATTTTCTGCGATTTGGCCAAGAATGCAGATGTGATTATGGAAGGATTCCGGCCAGGAGTGGTAAAGCGCTTGGGGGTTGACTACGATACTATAAAAAAGATTAACCCGCGAATCGTGTATGCCTCGTTAACTGGCTTTGGGCAAGACGGGCCCTATCACAATCTGGTTGGGCATGACATTAACTATATAGGTATTGGCGGTCTTTTAGGGTTGACGGGGCCTGCAGGTGGGGCACCCGTTATTCCCGGTACAGTAATAGCAGACTTTGCCGCCGGTGGAATGTCGTCGGCTATTGGGATTCTGGCAGCATTGATGGCCCGGGAGAGGACCGGCAAAGGGCAGTTTGTGGATATGTCCATGACAGACGCAGTAGTGGAATCAACCTCTATGCAGATAAGCCCATATCTACTCAATGGGATGGTCCCTAAAAAGGGAGAAACGATGTTCACCGGGCACTATCCCTGGTATAATGTATATGAAACCAGGGATGGGAAATACATCAGCATCGGCGCGCTGGAGCCGTGGTTCTTTGCCAACCTGTGTGAGCTTCTCGGTTGCGAACAGTTAATTGAGCATCAATTTGCCGAGGGGGAGAAGAGGGACGAGATATTCAAATACTTCAGGGAGACCTTCTTAAGTAAGACACGGGATGAATGGGTTGCTATATTACAACAGAAAGATACGTGTGTGGCTCCTGTTTACGATATTAACGAGCTCGAATCCGATCCACAATTGATAGCCCGCCGTATGATTATCGAGGCCGATCACCCTACCATGGGCCGCGTAAAGCAGGTTGGTTCGATGCACAAGCTATCGGATTCCCCGGTCGAGGTTAGAAACTGGAGCATACGCTTCGGGCAGCACACTGAGGAGATCATACTAGAGCTTGGCTACGATAAAACTCATATCGATGAGCTTTTTAAAGCGGAGGTGATTGGCTAGGTGAGCGTGTTGATCATCGATACGGAGACAATCAATAGGGAAGACCGTTTATGGAGGCTTTAGGCAGCCTCCATAAATTATTAAAAACGGTTAATAAATATCTATAAGGAGGTGTTCGAATGGTTGGGATTACTTCTTACGGTGCCTATATACCGTACAACCGCCTAAGTCGGGAGGAGATTTATAAAGCATGGGGTGGTTTCCCCATACCTGGGGAAAAGGCGATGGCCAGTCACGATGAAGATGCGGTGACGATGGCTTGGGAGGCGGCCAATGACTGTCTGCAGGGTTTCGATCCCAAGAAGATCGGTGGTCTGTATCTTGCCACTACAAGCTATCCCTATAAGGAGAAACAGTGTTCCACCATTGTTGCCACAGCGCTCGATATGGGAAGCGAGATCAGGACCGCTGATTATGCCAACTCGCTACGGGGCGGCACCATCGCTATAGCTTCGGCATTGGATGCGGTCAAAGCGGGGACGGCCAAGAGCATTGTAGTGACTGCCGCCGATAATCGTATGCCGGCACCGGGCGGTTTTGTAGAGGGGTCCTATGGTGACGGAGCTGCCGCACTTCTTATTGGGGACAAGGATGTTATCGCTACTATTGTGGACCACTATTACGTCTCCGACGAGTTTTGTGGTGAGTGGCGCGCAGATGGTGATACCTTTATTCGTACTTGGGAGGACAGGATGATACTTGATGAAGGCTACTCCGCTATCCTTCCAAAGGCAATGTCCGGGCTGATGAAGAAACACAAGCTTGAGGCGAAGGATTTCGCTAAGGTAGTGGCGAGCCCCCCTATCGATATAAGAAGGCATGGCAAGGTAGTAGTAGGACTCGGCTTCGGTATGGAGCAGATCCAGGAGCCATTCTTTATGACGGTGGGCAATACGGGCACCGCAATGGCTATGATGATGCTTGTTGCCGCCCTGGAAGATGCAAATCCAGGTGATAAGATCCTATTCGCGAACTATGGAAATGGGGCCGACGCCTTCCTCATAGAGGTAACGGATGCGATTAAGAAGAAAAAGGTCCGCGACCGGCGTGGCACCAAGGGTTTCCTGTCATCGAAACGGGTACTCAATAATTATGCTACCTACCTTCGCTGGCGAGGACTGGTTACGGTAGAGCGTGCACGCCGGCCGGAGATACCCTTCACCTCTATATCAGCGCTGAAGAGGAGCCGTAAGGAAGTACTTCGTCTTTATGGAGATAAGTGCAAGGTATGCGGCAATGTACAATACCAGATGCCTTTCGGAGTAGGTGGCATGACGCCTATCAGGGTGTGCTACTACTGCCAGGCCAAGGATCAATTCGAGGATTACCGCTTCTCCGATAAGAAAGGTCACATATTTACCTATTCTCTTGACCTGCTGGCGGACGTTATCGATCCGCCGGGCTCACCTGTATTCGTGGACTTCGAGGGTGGTGGCCGCGGGTGGTTTGAGCTCACCGACCGTGATCCTGATCAGGTTAAGGTGGGAATGCCTGTGGAGATGGTTTTTAGGAAGATGTACTTCGACCGCGGCATACATAACTACTACTGGAAAGCGCGGCCGGTAAGAGGATAACAAAGGAGGATGAAATGGCAGAGAGTATAAAAGATAAAGTAGCAATAATCGGAATGGGCTGCACCAAGTTCGGTGAGCTCTGGAATAAGAGCTCCAGCGACCTGATGGTTGACGCCGCATATGAAGCATACGAGGACGCTGGTGTAGAGCCCAAAGATATCGATGCGGCCTGGGTGGGGAACTGGCAGGAGGTTAGCGGGCTGGCCGGGCTGGGACTGGCCGGACTCAGGCTCCAGTATAAGCCCATAACCAGGGTGGAGAATATGTGCGCCACCGGCACCGATGCCCTCCGCAACGCTACCTATGCGGTGGCCTCAGGCGCCGTTGACGTCGCCCTGGCGGTGGGTGCGGAGAAGCTGAAGGATATGGGCATCTCTGGCCTCATTTCCACTTCTCCCGGAGGGACTGCCGGCGTGGGAGGGGTAGCTACTACCGCACCGGCCATTTTTGCCATGCTGGCAACCAGGTATTTTGATCGTTACAACCTCAGCCCGGACGAGGGCAAGAGGATGCTGGCGCATGTTTCGGTTAAGAGCCATCATAATGGCAATATGAATCCCAAAGCCCATTTTCATAAGGAGCTTACCATTGAGCAGGTAATGAACGCCCCGATAATTTCATGGCCGCTGGGTCTTTTCGATTGCTGTGGAGTAAGCGATGGCGGAGCAGCCGCTATCGTGGTGCGCGCCGCTGATGCCAAGAAATTCAGGGATGACCCGGTCTACATCAAATCGGTCCAGATGTGCGTTGGTCCTGCTGAAGGACCGGTGAGGAACGATTACGATTTCACCCATGTGGAGGAGACCTATCGTGCCGGACTGGTGGCCTATGCCGAGGCGGGGGTGAAGAATCCGCGCGAAGAGATCAGCATGGCAGAGGTACACGACTGCTTCTCTATCACAGAGGCCACGATTATGGAGGATCTCCAGTTTAGCAAGCGTGGAAACATGAGGGAAGATATTGAGAGCGGCTTTTTCGACATCGATGGTGGATTGCCGGTACAGCCTGATGGTGGTCTAAAGTGCTTCGGTCACCCCGTCGGTGCCAGCGGGCTGAGGATGATTTATGAGATGTACCTGCAGCTTCAAGGAAAAGCAGGTCCCCGACAAATCAAGAACCCCAAATTAGGTTTGACCCATAACATGGGTGGTATGCCCCCAGCGTGCACCGTCGCCATTTGCATTATGGGATTAGCATAGAATTGGCATAGAAATGAAATCGCTCCTGTGCTACATTGTTTTAATAGCGCAGGAGCGAATAACTCCTCTTGTAACCGCTTTGACGTATCCTGAATTAAAACATAAAGCTACTAACGATTAACAGAGTTGCTTATAATTGGGGACGCCGCGATATGGTACTAGGACTTGCCGATTCGAAATACCTTGGTGTTACAAACTGGGCAGTTGCCCTGAGTCGCCGGACGGCCATTCTTCATTGTAATGGACTTGGGGTTCTTGATCTCCACCTTTTTTCGGCACTTCATACAATAAGCTTGCATTCCATCCTCCTTTCGAAGTCTGCCAAGAGACTAGCACGTTTAATTACATCTGTCAATAGGTACGGGACAGTATTCTCTAATTTGCCCCAGTTATTGTACTAACTATCACACTTAGTAATAGCTGGTGTGCATATTATATTGGCCAATCCGGCCAGTCGTTCGTTACACTGAGTGTCCACTGCGGGGTTCGGCGTTCGAGCCAGGCCATAACACCTTCGATCGCGTCAGCGCGTCCCATAAGGTGATGATGCAACTCGGTCTCTCTGCGACCGACCTCATCACGTGTGAGGGTCATGCTCTCCCATAGCAGTCGTTTGGTAATACCGACCGAGAGCGGTGCAGTATTGATCGCGATGTCACGCGCTATTTCAAGAGCTGCAGGGAGCACCTCATTGGCAGGTAAAGACCGGCTGGCTATCCCCAACTCTACAGCCTCGGCACCACTCACTTTGCGACCTGTAAGCAGGAGATAGGCAGCGCGCTCTATACCGATAAGCCTGGGCAGAGTCCAGTGCGAATATGAATCGGGCATCATGCCGCGTCGAACCTGAAGTACGCCGTACTTCCCCTCATTGGCGACGATTCTCATGTCGCATTGAAGCGCAAGTGTAAGGCCGATCCCGACTGCGTGCCCATTCATGGCTGCTATAACCGGCTTGCGTACCTCCCACGCTTGCGGATCAACGCCCGCGGCACTGAAGGTCGCTTGGTCCTGTTTAGCAAAGGTGCTTTCTCCCACGCTCATATCAGCCCCGGCGCAGAATGCTTTCCCGGCTCCTGTAAGCACCACCGCCCGAATATCGTCGTCTTGGTCACAGGTGCGGTACGCGTCGCCTAGTTCAATACCCATCTTCAGGCTGTAGGTATTGAGATGCTCTGGGCGATGGAGTTCAATGATGGCTACTGCGTCTATGATTTCAAAACGAATGTCCTCATAATTCATCGCTTATCCCTCCTTCTTCCAGATGCCATCTAAAGGAAAATTAAGGGCTCACTTCTCTATCTTAGCTATTCGCAAGCCCGGTAGCGACCTCAGTCGCCTGGGCAATTATCCCATCGAATAGGTCCTTAACCGTGGGGATGTCATGCACCTGTCCGATTCCTTGCCCGCAGGGGACAATACCTGCGTCCAGATCACCTTCAAAGTACACCTTTCTGGCACTATCCCCGGAAGCGATCTTAATGAGTTCTTCAAAACCAGCGTCTGTTGCCTCTGCCTCTGCGCACCTGGTGGCGGCGGCATTGATCCAGACTCTGTGGGCGGCAATAGTCTTCATAATGATCATCGTATCTAACTCGGTCGCATCGAGGAGTGCCTGTTTCAGACGATCATGGATGGGACACTCCTTTGTTACCAGAAGGCGCGTTCCTATAATTACCGCCTCAGCTCCTAGCGAAAGAACGGCTAAAAATCCGCGGCCATCGATAACACCTCCGCCGCCGATAACCGGGACCTTGACACCCTTGGCAACTGTCGGAACCACTACTATGGTCCCAAGATCGAAGTTGCCTGTGGCTCCACCCATTTCATAACCGACTACTGTAACTATATCGGCTCCCAAACTTTGCGCTTTAAGGGCATGACGGAGACCTATGCATTTGTGAATCCATATCATTCCCGTTTCCTTAAAACGTCTGCACAATTCCTCCGGTGGTGCAGTATGACCGGAGGTTTCTACAATCTTGGCCCCTTTGTCAATCATTACCTCCGTATATTCACTCTGGGAAACTGGAAACTGGGCGGGGAAGAAATTGAGGTTTACAGAAAAAGGCTTATCGGTCAGCTGCCGTATCCTGTCGATGGCCGCTGCGAACTCATCCTTAGTCTGGTACATGATTGAGGCAAGTGTGCCCATCCCCCCTGCACTGGAAATAGCAGCTGTAAAATCTGCATCGCTGATCGACATCATGGTCCCGCCGATAATTGGATATTTGATTCCAAGCATTTTGGTGATTCTTGTTTCAAACATTGATTACCCTCCTTACTCTATTAACAACCTTTGTTGTTGTATGGTAGCAGAATATTTAGTTGGTAGCCAATCCCTTTCCCTGTCGATAATATTCCTTACCTCCTATCCCTGTTTCTCCAATTCTGCACTGATAAAGCGGCGATGACAGCGCCAGGGGAATCGCTCTGCGCAGACGATCGTCACCACGCTAGATAGTTTTTACCCAATTAACCGCGTTTGAGAATATATGGAAGCCATCACCGTATTCCTTCCGGGGCTCCCTTGTCCATCGGGGATGCTGTGTCCAGCGGACAAAGCGTTCCGGATGTGGCATTAGGGCAAAGATTCGCCCTGAGGCATCGCAGATACCTGCTATATTATCTATGGAACCATTTGGATTGTGTGGGTAGCCAGCGTTAATGTTTCCAGTTTCGTCAGCGTAATACAGGGCGATATTCGATGTCCCGGGTGCAGCTACTACCTTCCCCTCCCCGTGGGCTACCGGGAGATACATTGAGCTTATCCCGCGGGTGAATATGCAGGGGCTCGTATCATTGACGCGTAGATAGACCCAGCGACACTCAAATTTCCCCGAATCATTACCTGCAAGCGTTAACGTATGATTGGTCTCAGCGGTTACCGCGGCTAGAATACCCGCTTTTACCAGAACCTGAAAGCCGTTACAGATCCCCAGAATAAGCCTGCCGTCGTCTACAAATTGCTGTATCTCCTCTCCCAGTTTCAGCCTCAGTTCGTTTGCCAGGATTTTCCCCCCTGATATGTCATCGCCATAGGTGAAACCGCCGGGGATGACCATTATCTGGTAATCGGAAAGGAGCTTCTGATGGCGGAGGAGTTCGTATACATGTACTATATCCACCTGTGATCCGGCTTGCTCGAAGGCAAACGCAGTTTCCATATCACAGTTTGTCCCCGGGGCGCGTAATATAAGTGTCTTCACCTTGGCCATAATGTCTTACCAGCGAAGAGGTTTCTGCCAGGCCTCTTTTAGTTCCGAAAGCGTAGCGGAAAGAACACTTTCTCCACTCAGCCCGAAAACCTCAAGCTTCTTGGCGCCTGTGACTTCACCTATGGCGGCGCAATCGACTTCAGCCATCATTTCCTCGAACTGATGCGTATCCTCCGGTGCTATCTCTACTAAGAAGCGGGTATTAGACTCTGAAAATAGTACGATATCATCTCGAGTATTTCCAGAAGTTAGGTTGCCCAGGGGAACTTTCTCTAGCTGTATTACCATGCCAAGCTCCCCGGCAAAGGACATCTCAGCAGCCGCTACACCGAGGCCGCCTTCGCTCAGGTCATGGCATGCCCTCACCAGGCTTTTCGCAGTAGCGGCACTGAGGGCGTCCATCAGACGCTTCCCCTTCTTAGGGTCCACCTTGGGCACGCTGTTGCCTATAAAGCCATGGATTCCGTAGTAGTGCGAGCCACCCAATTCATCATAGGTTGTGCCTATAATATAGATCAGGTCACCTTTCTGCTTGCAGTCCATAGAGATCGCTTGCTCCACATGCTCCATTACTGCGACCGCCGAGATGAGGAGTGTAGGTGGAATGCATACGCTGTCTTCGCCCGCTTCATACTCATTATAGAAGCTGTCCTTACCCGAAATAAAAGGGGTCTCATAGACCAGCGCTATATCGTAACAGGCTTGTGCAGCACGCACCAGACTACCCAATCTATCTGGCTTTTCAGGGTTGCCCCAGCAGAAGTTATCCAGCAGTGCCACCTTTCTCAGGTTGCCTCCTACGGCTATCACCTGCCGTAAAGCCTCGTCTATGGCAGAGGCAGCCATCCAGTAGGGATCGATGTCCCCGTATTTTGGATTGATGCCGTTAGAAACGATAATTCCTGTGTCAGAATCGAGTATGGGTTGGATAATGGCAGCATCACCTGGGCCATCATTATTTGCTCCAACCAATGGCTTTAGCACACTGCCACCCTGTACCTCATGGTCGTATTGACGGATCACCCATTCCTTGCTGCAAACGTTCCACGAGCCCAGGATTCTTAGTAGGTCCTTGTGTAGGTCAGGCGGGTCGGAAGTATCCGGAAAATCAGGCTCTGCATGCTGTGGTGTCTTCCATAATGCCTCTCTCTCCAGTTGCGGTGACCCGTGATGCAAGAAATCCATCTCAAGGTCGCCAACGAGATTGCCATT
This sequence comes from bacterium, assembly GCA_048632005.1. GTDB lineage: Bacteria > Chloroflexota > Dehalococcoidia > E44-bin15 > E44-bin15 > JAAXQM01. The sequence continues at coordinate 3,648 of JAIWEW010000021.1, read as the reverse complement.
ATAAAAAAGCTGGAGCCTGCGGTCATTTGTAAACTCTCCGATGACTGTCGCTGTTACATCCTCGCTGGTACAAAGGTCGATCAACTGATTAACAGTGCTTGGATGGGCCGCCAATAGCATGCGCTCCTGGGATTCGGAAAGCCATATCTCCGTATAGGAGAGACCTGAATATTTAAGAGGTACTCGTTCCAGATAAACCCGTACACCGGTATCCTCGGCCATTTCTCCCACTGCAGATGAAAGTCCACCGCCGCCACAATCGGTAACTCGCCTATATAGGCCCCGGTCTCGCGCCTTGAGGAGGACATCAATGAGCTTTTTCTCAATGATTGGATTGCCGATCTGAACGGAACTGGAGGAAATTGCCTCGGAATCAGCGGTAAGTTCTCCCGAGGCAAAAGTGACCCCGTGGATCCCGTCACGCCCCGTGTTCCCGCCTACCAGGACGACCAGATCACCCGGTTGTTGCTGGCCTTGCTGGCTCATGCTCTTCGGCAACAGCCCTATCGTGCCGCAAAAGACAAGGGGATTCGCTACGTATCGCTCGTCAAATAATATGGCACCATTGAGTGTGGGAATGCCGAGACGGTTGGCATAGTCGGCTACACCGGCGCGAACACCTTTAAAAATACGGCGGGGATGAAGTACTCCCGGGGGTAAACTCTGGTACGGAAAGTCGGGGGGCCCAAAGCAGAACACATCGGTGTTCAAAATGGGTTTTGCGCCCAGTCCCGTGCCCAGGGGGTCACGGATAACCCCGCCAATACCGGTGGCCGCCCCGCCGTAAGGCTCCACTGCAGAGGGATGATTATGCGTTTCCACCTTGAAGCAAATTGCGTAGTGGCCATCCAAATCTATTACACCAGCGTTATCACGAAAGACGGAAAGGCACCAGGGTTTATCCAGTTCCTCGGTAACCCTCATGATTGTGCTTTTTAGCAGGTTGTCGATAACAAGCTGGCCCAGCTTGATCTTACTCTTGAATGTTTTATGCACGCAGTGCTCGGACCAGGTTTGTGCCAGGGTTTCCAGTTCAATATCTGTCGGATCACGGCCTAACTGGGAGAAATATCCCTGGATACGCTTCATCTCGCTCAAATTTAACCAGAGCCTGTTTTTACTAAGCTCCATTAGCGCCTCATCGTCCAGGCTCTGCAGATCAATAGATTCGAGAGAGAAATCATATGAGGTGGATGGCAGAGAGGCCGCTTCACTTTTCGTGACTATGTGTTGAATAACAGTATTTACCAGAAGCTTATCGGATATAGTTTGAAAGGCCTGTTCCGATAGTTCACCCCATAAAAAGTATCTTTTAGCCGTTTTCACCGAGTCAAGTGTGGTTATACCCAGGTCCCGTATTCCCTTAATAACACTTTCCTCCACCGGGTCCATTACACCGGGGTTATATGCAACCTCGATGATATGGGCGTGCTCACCATGAGGGGGAGGGGCATCTGCGATGGAATATTCTTGAACTACGGGATCGGCCAGTAGCTCTTTACATATTCGGTCCACCTCAGCTTGGCTTATGATTCCCTTTAAAAGATATATATCGCTAACCCTGACACGTTCAACCGTAGCAATTCCAAGGTCGCGAATGTCCTTATGTAGCCCTGCACCACGTGGGTCGGGTAGTTCATCTTTTACCGATACCGCGATACGAAACAAGGGATTCTCCTTATCATGGGAGGGGATTATACACGAGTTTATGATACATGAACTTATGAAACCAGGCAACAGTTTGGTGTGCGTTTAGGTTGTGGATTATTTATATCTAATGAAACTGCTGAAATACGCTCAATCAACCCCCTATATCCCCCAATCTTGGGGGATAACCCCCAGACCCCCGGCAGGAAGCATCCTGCACCTCTTTTTCAGCGGTCTCTTAATAATAGAAGCAAATAGGTTGTTATCTTGTACTCTATGTTCTAACAGGAATTCCTCTTTCAGCCAGGTAGTCCTTTACCTGGCTAATGGAATAGGTCTGGTAATGAAATATACTGGCTGCGAGAACAGCGTCAGCTTTGCCGACAACTACTGCCTGATAGAGATGTTCCAGATTGCCTGCGCCACCACTGGCAATGACCGGCACTGTCACTGCCTCGCTGATAGTAGCGGTCAGCTCCAGGTCATATCCCGCCCGATGGCCATCGGCATCCCAGCTGGTGAGGAGCAGCTCTCCGGCACCGCGGTCAACTGCCTCCTTTGCCCACTGGATGGCATCAATTCCTGTTGGCTTTCTTCCTCCGTGAGTACAGACCTCCCATTTAAGCATGCTACCATTTCTCACTTGTTTAGCATCGATAGCTACAACGATGCATTGAGAGCCGAACCTCTGTGCCCCTTCGCTAATAATTATGGGGTCGAGTACAGCAGCGGTATTAATGGCTGTCTTATCAGCACCTGCCTCCAGCATGCGCCGCATGTCGACAATACCGCGAAGCCCCCCGCCAACTGTGAGCGGAATAAAAACCTGCTCTGATACGTGCTTAACCACTTCGATCATGGTGTCGCGGCCCTCGGGTGTAGCACCAATATCGAGAAAGACCAGCTCATCGGCGCCCTCCTTATAGTAGAAAGCGGCAAGCTCTACAGGGTCGCCGGCATCGCGGAGCTCGGTGAAGCTGGTGCCTTTAACAACCCGACCTGCTGTGACATCAAGGCAGGGGATAATTCTCTTCGTTAGCAATTATATCGTCCCTATACCGATCGCAGTGCCATCTTCAAGAAGTTGTCATACATCCGCAGGCCATCCCCCCCGCTCTTCTCAGGGTGAAATTGCGTTGCCACCAGATTGCCCTTGATCAGTATGCTGCACCAGGTTATTCCATATTCGCTGGTGCCAGCCACGACCTCAGCATCGTCAGGGTCGGGGTAATAACTGTGGACGAAATAGAAATTGGCTTCATCCTGTATTCCATCGAAAATGGGGTGTGACACTTTCTGTGTTACCTGGTTCCAGCCCATGTGGGGAACCTTCTGCCCTTGTGGCAGCCTCCGCACAGATCCCGGGATGATATCCAGGCAATTGTACCCACCGTCTTCCTCGGTAAACGAAAGCAGGACTTGCATCCCGATGCATACAGCGAAAAAGGGCTTATTCGCACTTATTACCTGCCGGATTGCATCGTCCATGCCAGATTCTATCAGGCGGTTCATTACACCTGCAGCAGCGCCAACACCGGGGAAAATGACCGCGTCAGCATTAAGCACATCGCGTGGTTTACTGGTAATAGTGGGCTGGTACCCCAATTTCACCAGGGAATTGGTAACACTGCGCAGATTTCCCGCCCCGTAGTCGATTATGGCAATCACTCTTCATCCTCCTCTGAAAAAGAGGTGCAGGATACTTCCTGCCGGGGGTCTGGGGGTGTCCCCCAGCTTTAAAATCCCCCAAGACTGGGGGATATAGGGTGTTGATTACGACTATTTCAGCATTCTCTAATAAAATGCTTGCTGGCATATGAGATATATATGGCAACAGCTAGTTACAAATAACATACTAACATGTTTATACCACGTTGTTAAGAGTCATCACAGGTGAAGAGCCAGGCAGCATTCAGTTTGGCTTCATAGTAGGCGGAGAGGCTGTGCCACCTTGCAGGGGATAATACAACCCGTTGCATTTAATCGATGTGATAGATGTCT
>JAIWEW010000020.1:0-12716 GCA_048632005.1 bacterium | reverse complement strand
AGAAAGTCAAAGCCTTTAAGGACGGTATTATCTCCGGAATAGCTACGGGACGTGATGAAAGATGGGTCAAGCGTGGTATTCAGGTATTTAGTGGCAATGCTCGTTTTATCTCGCCAAATGAAATCCAGGTCGCTGATGAAGTTGTGAAGGCAGATAAAATCATCATCACTACTGGATCCATGCCTGCCATACCACCAATACCGGGACTGAAGGAGACAGGCTACATCACCAATGTTGAGGCGCTGGATTTAGAAAACGTACCTGAAAGGCTTGCCATTATTGGCGGTGGACCTATCGGAGTGGAATTTGCCCAGATATTTGCTGCCTTTGGTTCCAAAGTACATATATATGAGGCATTCGATAGGATTATGGTTGGAGAGGATGAGGAGATATCGCTTGCGATGATGGGTTTCTTCGAAAAACAGGGTGTTTCTGTATCGACATCTGTTATGGTAAACAGCGTAGAATCCACCAGTGCTGGAAAGCTGATAGTGACAAAGAGCCCCGATGGTCAAGAGATAAAGGCTGAGTATGATGACGTGCTAGTGGCTACTGGTCGCAGACCAGCAATTGATGACCTGGATCTTCCGGCCGCTGGCATTGAGGTCGGTAAAAAGGGAATCACTGTTGATGCGTCACTTCAAACCAGTGCGCCTCACATCTGGGCGGCTGGCGATGTCACAGGGATGCTTCTTTTCACTTTCGTTGCGGGGGAGCAGGGCAAGACAGCCGTGATGAATGCCGTTGGTGGCAAGCGTATCGAATTGACCTACGATATATTGCCGAGAGCCACGTTCTGTGATCCGGAAGTAGCCAGCGTTGGCCTAACGGAGAGGCAGGCACAAGAAAAGGGTTACCGTGTGAAAAGCGGCAAGTATGATTATGCTAATTTAACGCGGGCTATCGTTTCCGGTGAAACTGATGGATTTATCAAGATTGTTGCCGAGGAAGGCTCCGGTCGCATTCTGGGAGGCCATATAGTAGGGGTAGAAGCTTCCAGCCTTATTCATGAGGTCGCTGCAGCGATGTCTGGAGAGCTGAGCGTTTCCGATATCGGCAACACTCTTCATGCCTACCCGACTCTATCCGAAGGGGTACGCTATGCGTGCCAGGCAATTATGTAAGGCGCTGCGGCGCAGGAAGGCAGTTCCAAGATGGGAGATAGCATCAGGTCGCAGTGGATCGATATCTCGATTTCGTTGCGGAACGCGATGGTACACTGGCCCGGCGATCCTTCAGTCACCATCAAGCGGATTAAGGATATGGAGCATGGAGACACTGCCAACCTCTCCGAGATTTCAATGGGGGCGCATTCCGGAACACATGTAGATGCTCCAATACACTTTATTCAGCAGGGTCAAGGTGTGGACAAGATGCCACTTGACACTATGGTTGGTAGAGCACGAGTGGTCGAAATTAAGGATACCGAATCGATAAAACCGAAAGAGCTTCTCCAGCATCGCATCCGCCGCGGCGAGCGCATTCTATTCAAGACACGAAATTCGTCATATGTGTGGCAGACTGATGAGTTTATTGAAGATTTCGTATTCATCTCAGACGATGCTGCCCTCTTTCTCGCTGAGCGCGGCGTACGATTAGTTGGCGTTGATTACCTCTCCGTCGGGAGCTTCAAGCGCGGCGGCAGCTACGTTCACAGAACGCTTCTAAGCGGCGGTGTATGGATTATTGAGGGCCTCAATCTATCGGGAGTAAAACAGGGGAAATACGACCTCATTTGCCTACCTCTAAAGCTCGGTGATGGTGATGGCGCCCCTGCCCGGGCAATTCTTAGACCGCTGCCACACGGGCGCGTATGAATAGACTGCAGACTAGTGCCTGGTATAGAAGGATGGCATAGCAGATATAAAAAGTATAACCGTACTATACATGGAGGTTAGAGCGTGGCGGAGAAACTCAATAATGAGTCACTAACACTGGGAGTAGATCTGGGCGGTACCAAGATAGAGACGTCTCTCGTAGACACAACCGGGCATATCCTTGCATCGCACCGCCGCCCTACTCAGCCAGAAAAGGGGCCGGATGGGGTTATTGGGGACATCATTGAATGTGTAAAGAATTGCCTTGGCGAAGCCAGTAAATCGGCACAAGCTCTGGGTGTCGGAATGGCCGGACAGATTGAAAAATACAACGGCATAGTGCGATTCGCGCCGAATCTGGGCTGGCGCAACGTTCCTCTTGGGGCCATGCTTGAAGAGGCGTTAGTACTACCGGTTGAGGTTACCAACGATGTGCGGGCTGCTACATACGGCGAGTGGCTCTATGGCGCGGGACAAGGCGTTGATGATCTGATATGCTTCTTCGTCGGCACAGGTGTTGGTGGAGGTATCGTTAGCGGCGGTAAGTTACTGGAAGGTTGTAACAATTCAGCGGGTGAGCTTGGACATTTGACAATAATGACCGACGGGCGGCAGTGTCACTGCCGCAACCGGGGTTGCCTGGAGGCATATGCCGGTGGCTGGGCAATCGCGGAGCGTGCGCAAGAGGCGGTACGAAGTGATCCCAAAGCAGGTCAATCACTTATTACATTGGCCGGCAGCATTGAGCGAATCACTGCCGCTACAGTCACCGAAGCCTATGCTAATGGAGACCATGTAGCTCAACTCATAGTGGAAGAGACAGCACACTTCCTGGCTGCCGGTGTAGTGGGAATCGTTAACGCCTTTAACCCCTGTTTGCTCGTACTCGGGGGTGGTGTCATACAGGGCTCACCGATGTATCTTTCTATGGTTGAGCGTGCAGTTCGTATCAATGCCCTGGAGGCAGCATTAGAAGGTCTGCGCATCGTTACAGCGGCCTTGGGTAATAAGGCCGGGGTTATTGGAGCAGCCGCGCTGGCGCGTCATAGGCTTCAGCAAACTCAATGAGAAATGAGGAGGCGAACATGAGCACATCAACATTTGAGGAACTTTGCATAAACACCATTCGCTTTCTGGCAGTGGACATGGTACAGCAGGCGAACTCAGGCCACCCGGGGACACCGATGGGAGCCGCCCCGATGGCTTACGTGCTATGGGATCGCTTCCTTAAACACAACCCCGGCGATCCCAAATGGCCGGACCGAGACCGCTTTATTCTGTCAGCAGGACACGCTTCGGCCCTGCTCTATTCTTTATTGCATCTTACTGGTTATGACTTGCCTCTAGATGAGATCAAGCGATTCCGACAGTGGGGCAGCAAAACACCCGGTCACCCGGAGTATGGGATTGTCCCCGGTGTGGAGACCACTACAGGGCCGTTAGGGCAGGGGTTCGCTAACGGTGTGGGTATGGCTATAGCCGAGAAGTGGCTGGGGGAGCACTACAATCGCCCGGGATATGAAATAATAAATCACTTTACATATGCCATTGTTTCGGACGGGGACCTCCAGGAGGGTGTCGCTTCAGAGGCCGCTTCTCTGGCGGGGACACTTCGCCTGGGCAAGCTTATCTATCTGTACGACGACAACGATATTTCCATTGAAGGCAACACTGATATCGCCTTTGCTGAAAACGTAGCCCAGCGCTTCCAGGCCTATGGCTGGCATGTCATCGGCCCAATTGATGGCATGGATATGGGCAGTGTTGATCAGGCCATCAGGTTGGCCCAGGCTGAAAGAGGTCGCCCCAGCTTAATAATCTGCCGGACTATTATCGGCTACGGAAGCCCCAATAAGGCGGGAACTGCATCAGCTCATGGTGAACCTCTGGGCGAAGACGAAATAAAGCTCACTAAAGAGAATCTGGGCTGGACTTACGATAAGCCTTTCACTGTACCATCCGAAGTCCTTACTCATTTTTCCCAGGCTAAAGAGCGAGGTAACCGCCAGCAGCAAGAGTGGGAATCTAAGCTGGAGGCATACCGAAAAGTGTACCCAAGCGAGGCGCGGCAGCTTGAGGAGGACCTGTCCGGGGACCTGCAGGAGGGATGGGACCAAGACCTTGCTGACCTGTTTAAGACCACAGAGAAACCTATCGCCACTCGTGAGGCATCTGGAAAGGTTATGAATACCATCGTGGAGAAGGTCCATTCCTTCACAGGAGGTTCAGCAGACCTGGCTCCATCTACCAAGACCAACTTGAAGGATCACGGTAACTATGGATTCGAAGAATATTGTGGCCACAACATGCACTTCGGCGTTCGTGAGCACGCTATGGGTGCTATAGCCAACGGTATGTCCTTGCATGGAGGTGTCATTCCCTATACCGGGACTTTCCTTGTCTTCTATGACTACATGCGTCCGCCAGTACGTTTAGCTGCTCTAATGGGAATCAGGGTGATTTACATATTTACTCACGACTCCATCGGTATGGGAGAGGACGGCCCAACGCATCAGCCCATCGAGCAACTCATGGGACTGCGTGAAGTGCCCAATCTTGTAACGATCCGGCCTGCGGATGCCACCGAGACAGTAGAGGCATGGAAGTTAGCCATAGAACGTCGCTATGGCCCAACAGCCATTGTACTTAGCCGCCAAAATTTACCTATCCTGGACCGAACGGAATTGACTCCAGCCAGCGGTGTACAACGCGGCGGTTATATACTCTGGAAAGCAGCGGCCTCTCCAGATATTATCCTTATAGGTACCGGCTCCGAAGTCCACATCGCACTGGAAGCAGGTAAGCTGCTACAGGATAAGGGTATCAACGCCTATGTCGTCTCTATGCCTTCATGGGAGCTATTCGATGCCCAGCCAGATGATTATCGCAAAGAAGTATTGCCACCCAAAACTCGGGCGCGTATCTCCATTGAGGCAGGTACTCCACTGGGATGGGAAAGATATGTGGGTCTGGACGGGGTTACAATTGGTATCCCTCGCTTCGGCGCGTCAGCACCAGCCAACATTGTGTATGAGAAACTAGGGTTGACAGTACAGCGTGTAGTGGATGAGGCATTGAAACTTAAGCACAGGAGTGAATCATGAAGCTTAGAGTTGCACTGGGTGCCGATCATGGCGGCTTCTCCCTGAAAAATGAGTTAGTGACCCGGCTACACGAAACGTGCGAGGTGTTGGACCTGGGAGCCCGTACATTTGACCGGGATGACGACTACCCTGATTTTGCGCTAGCAGTTGCTCAGGCGGTTGCTTCAGGACAGGCGCAGCGTGGCATACTAGTCTGCGGCAGTGGCGTAGGTGCCTGCATCGCTGCCAACAAGGTACCGGGAGTACGTGCATGCCTTTGCCACGACACATACTCGGCACATCAAGGTGTGGAACATGACGATATGAATATACTGTGCCTGGGAGCACGTGTTGTTGGACCGGAGCTGGCCGGGGAATTGGTTGAGGCCTTCCTCAAGGCGAACTTCTCTGGCGAGACGCGTCACCGTCGACGCTTAGAGAAAGTCCTGGCTATCGAACAGCAAGCGCTGCAATCGGACAGACAGGGCAGTAAAGGAGGGTAAAGAGAATGAACGCTATTCAGGAAGCCCAACGGCTCGGACAAGCAATTTGGCTTGATTATATACGTCGTGGGTTACTCAAGTCTGGCGAGTTCCAGCAATTCATCGAACAGGGAATAAGCGGTGTGACCTCAAATCCGACTATTTTCGAGAAGGCCATCGTGGGAAGTACTGACTATGATGAAGCGATATTAGCTTTAGCCAAAGCCAATAAGGATACCGGAGAGATATATGAAACCCTTGCGGTAGAGGACATTCGAGCCGCCACTGACCTGCTGCGGCCTATTTATAACCATACATCCGGATTACATGGCTACGCATCTTTGGAGGTCAGCCCCGTATTGGCTCACGATACGGATGGCACGATAAGAGAAGCAAAACGTTTGTTCGTCTCCCTTGGCAGGCCGTCGAATGTGATGATAAAAGTCCCCGCTACACTCGAGGGCATACCGGCCATCCGTAATCTCATCGGCGAGGGCATCAATGTCAACGTTACCCTAATATTCTCTCTAGATATGTACCGACATGTTATGGAAGCCTACATCGCCGGAATTGAAGATCTGATTAAGAATGGTGGGGATGCAGGTAAAGTGGCTTCCGTGGCGTCATTCTTTCTCAGTCGCATAGACACAGTGGTAGATACTTCGTTGGAAGAGCGCATACGGCAGGGACAAGAACAACTCAGGGATCTGCTTGGCAAAGCCGCCGTAGCTAACGCAAAGCTGGCATATCATGCGTTTAAGCAGACGTTTGACAGCGAGCGTTTTGCGGTACTGAGAGCGAAAGGGGCTCAAGTACAGCGCCCATTATGGGCAAGCACTGGCACGAAAAATCCGGCTTACAGCGACGTTATGTACGTGGAGCCCCTCATTGGTCCCGATACAGTCAACACTATGCCACCGGTTACCATAAAGGCATTCCTGGACCACGGCCACGCCGCGGTTACCGTTGGGATAGGTTTTTCTGAATCTGAGCGGGCATTGGCTGATCTTGCTGAAGCTGGCATTAGCATGGAGGCTATAACTGCGAAATTGCTTGATGACGGGGTTAAGTCGTTTGCCGATTCATTTGAGAAGCTTATGGCCGGCATCGAGGAGAAAAAGGCCCGATTGCGGGCAGCAGAGCACGTCCATCCAGGTGTAAGTATTGGCACTTCTATCAGCGATATAGAAGCTACTCTGGCTGACCTCGATAGAGATGACATCGTAGGGCGAATGTGGCGTAAGGATCACACTGTATGGAGACCGGAACCTGCCGAGATTGCAAATCGTCTCGGCTGGCTTAGTGTGGCTGATCTGATGTCGGAACAAGTACCTGCTCTTCAATCCTTTGCTCTGGAGGTTAAAGATGCTGGTTTCCGCTACGTTGTTTTACTTGGCATGGGCGGTAGTAGTCTGGGGCCTGAGGTGCTTCGGCGGACCTTTGGCAGTGCCAAAGGATATCCTGAACTCATAGTACTGGACTCGATGATACCGGCCTCGGTGCGGTCGGTGAAAGAGGCCATCGACCCAGCAAAGACCCTGTTCATAGTGTCCTCAAAGTCCGGCAGCACCACCGAGCCTCTGGCGCTCTTCCAGTACTTCAAAGCTCTTGTCGTGGTGGCCATCGGAAAGGAGAAAGCGGGACAGAATTTCGTTGCCATCACCGACCCGGGGACTCCGCTGGCTAAACTGGCTGAAGACGAAGGGTTCCGGCGTATTTTCTTGAATCCGTCCGATATTGGTGGACGATACTCTGTCCTGTCGTATTTTGGCCTGGTTCCGGCAGCACTTGCAGGTATAGACATCATGATGCTACTTGACCGGTCAGATAGCATGAGGGAGGCATGTGCCTCCTGCGTGCCTGTTCACGACAACCCCGGTGCCTGGCTTGGAGCGTGTATGGGCACTCTCGCACTTAAGGGACGGGACAAGCTTACACTCATCACATCTCCAGCCATTAGTAGCTTCGGTCTCTGGGTGGAGCAGCTTATTGCTGAGAGCACGGGCAAGGATGGCAAGGGGATCATACCCGTGGCTGGCGAACCGCTGATGGAATCGGCCCATTATGGTGATGACCGGTTGTTTATCTTCTTACGTCTTCAGGATGACGACAACTCCGAAATAGATAATGGGGTTGAGCGTCTCAGAGCTTCGGGACAGCCCATGTTGATTCTCGACATGCGCGACAAGTATGATATGGGTGGCGAGTTTTATCGCTGGGAGTTTGCTACTGCGATAGCCGGTACAATACTCGGTATACACCCCTTCAATCAACCCAATGTGCAGCAGGCTAAGGATGCGACAGAGCGTGTTTTGCAGGAGTATACCGCCTCTGGTAATCTGCCAAGTGTAGAAACTGCCAGATACGCCGCTGAGCTGCTTACTAAGGCTGAAAAGGGGACGTACCTGGCCATTATGGCCTATATGCACGAGACACCTGGTGCGGATAAGGCACTGATGGAGCTGCGCCGCAAAGTGGTAGAGCGGTATGGCATAGCCACCACCCTTGGTTATGGGCCGCGTTTCCTGCACTCGACAGGCCAGCTTCACAAGGGGGGTCCTGACACAGGGTTATTCCTGCAAATCACTGTTGACCATGAACAGGACGTGCCTATCCCGGGCAAACCGTACACCTTTGGTGTGGTGGCCGATGCCCAGGCTATAGGAGACCTTGAGGCATTGCGATCACTAGGCAAGCATATTATCAGGGTTCATTCAAGACAGGGCGATGTGGCAGCTATATCCGAACTTATTGGCAACCTGGTTTAGCGTTTAAGTCAATGATTCTTATGTAGATAGGCGTTACTTTGATAAGAGCTATAATTTTTGACCTTGACGGCGTCCTGGTACAGACGGAGAAGCTAAAAGCAAGGGCCTATGCGCTGGCAGTCCAGCAAATCCGTAATCTCCCAGAACCTGATGCAAGAGCCGGCGAGGCCTACCGTGAAGTGGTTGGTGCTCAACGGGAAGTAACCTCCAGACATGTTATGGATAAGCTCGGGCTGGAAAAGGAATTACGCCCGTTGATGTCTCAGTATGGTGTCTCGGAACCGTGGGAGGCGCTAACGGCAGTACGCTATCAGATTTACGACAAGATGGTCAGTGACCCACAGGTAATTCGGGACAACCAGTGGCCGTATACGGTTGACCTGTTGCGGGTTGCCAAAGAGACGGCCTGCCTGACGGCGCTGACCACATTGTCGAAACGCAAGGATGTGTTGCATGTAATACGTTCTCTCGGTATCGAACCGCTACTTGATGTGATTCTTACTGCCGAGGACGTTACCAGGGGCAAGCCCGACCCGGAGATTTATCTCCTGGCAGCGCAAAGGCTGGAAGTACCGCCAGAGCACTGTCTGGTGCTTGAAGATTCAGTAAATGGAATCAAATCTGCACAGTCCGCTGGTATGAATGTAGTTGCCATTGCTACCCCTTTTACCAATGCCAGTATCCATACCAGCGAAATAATTAAGGAGGCCTGGATTGTTCACGAACCGGAGAAGGTAGCTGAGGTGGTGCGACAGCGTATTGAGGAACATAACCTGACTGATCATTGAGATAGAGCAATGGAGAAAAAAGGAGGCGACTAATGGAGATAGGTATGATCGGCTTAGGCCGTATGGGTAGTAACATGACGCGGCGCCTGCTGGATGGTGGTCACCGTGTCGTGGTCTACGATCCTATCAAGGAAGCTATAGAGGCGCTTGTGGCGCAAGGAGCGACAGGGTCTGTATCTATTACCGATCTGGTGGGAAGACTTACTCCGCCCCGTGCTATCTGGCTGATGGTCCCTTCAGGTGAGCCTACCGAGAGTACTATCGATACTGTGGCGGCAGAACTGTCTCAGGGCGATGTTGTCATTGATGGCGGCAACTCCAATTACAAGGACAGCGTACGCCGGGCGTCAGCGCTGTTAGAGAAGGGGATTAATTTCCTGGACGCGGGAACCAGCGGTGGTATATGGGGACTGAAGGAGGGATACTGCCTCATGGTCGGGGGTGACATCGAGGCATTTCACCGTATGGAGCCCATATTCCGGACACTGGCACCTTCGCTTCAGGATGGTTATGGCCATGTGGGCCCCAGCGGTGCCGGCCATTTCGTTAAGATGGTTCATAACGGCATTGAATACGGGCTAATGCAAGCCTACGCCGAAGGCTTTGAGTTAATGCAGGCAAAGCGGGAGTTTAATCTGGATCTACGTCAGATTGCTGATATCTGGCGATACGGCAGCGTAGTGCGTTCCTGGCTACTGGACCTGACGGCTGCCGCGTTAAAGGAAGATCCGAAACTAGAAAGCATCCAGCCCTACGTCGAGGATTCCGGTGAAGGCCGGTGGACAGTGCAGGAGTCCATAGACCTGGCCGTGCCCGCACCTATCATGGCGCTCTCGCTCCAGGCAAGATTTCGATCGCGTCAGGAGCAGCCCTTTGGTGCCAAGCTACTAGCTGCCCTGCGTCAACAGTTCGGAGGCCACAGGGTAAAGAAAGCAGAATAGAACTACTGCGAACTGCAAGAGTTCTATAGCTGCTGTTCCCGAATACTGGATCGATTAGCTATCTCTAGTATCAGAATTTTTCAAAGGAAGTAGCAATGGTCAAACAAATAAAGGTCGTACCTGCCATACTAACAGAAGACCCCAGAGCATTGGAGACTATGGTACAAGAAGCGGAGACATTTGCCGACTACGCCCAGTTTGATTTTATGGATGGCCGGTTTGTACCGTCACGGAGTATAACCTATCAGGATTTGATGGCGATTCCAATTAAATTCAGCTGGGAAGCTCACCTTATGGTAGAGTGCCCCCAAGATTATCTGGATAACATGAGGGAAGCAGGAGCTAAGAAGGTGATCTTTCATTATGAGTCTACATCTTCACCGCAATCTGTTATTTCTCGGGCAAGAGAGCTTGGTCTAGAGCTAGGATTAGCCATTAACCCTGAAACGAATGTACCTTCTTTCCTCCCTTTGGTTGACGATGTAGACAGTGTCCTTTTTCTTACCGTCCAACCTGGCTTCTACGGAAGCAAGTTCATTCCCGAAGTCCTGGACAAAGTGGTAGAACTCCGTCAAAGCCGGCCGGCTATAGAAATAGGTGTTGACGGAGGCATAAAGGAGAGCAACATCGTCCAGGTTGCTCGCTCGGGGGTCGATGTAGTCTATGTAGGAAGCGCCATATTCATGCAGCCAAAGCCAGCAGAGAAGTATTACGGTCTTGTGGCCTTAACTCTAGAAGTCTCAAACTCTAATGAATTAGGCCTATAAATCTTTAGCAGGATCAATCAGGACTAAATCCAGCGAAAGGAGGTAGCTCGGAATGTTAGCTATAGGGATGTTACGAGGGAAGGCAGGAGTGCATACTTTTGAGCTTCCCAAGCCAGAGATTAAGCAGCCAGATGAGGTGCTAGTACGGGTGAAAGAAGCTGGGGTAGATGGTACAGACTTCAATATGGTCAGGCATAATTTGCAGGACATAGCTGAAGGCCGCAACGAGATTGTTATGGGTCACGAAATGGTGGGGGTGATTGAGGCAGTGGGAAGCGATGTGAAGTCAGTAGCCCCTGGCGATATGGTGGTCTTTACTGTACGCCGGGGCTGTGGGATCTGTCAGCCATGTCTGCATAATCAGAGCGACATGTGTATGACTGGTCTATATACGGAGCGAGGTATTCACAAACAGGACGGCTTCTTTACTGAATTTGTTGTGGATCAGGAACAGTATGTTGTAAAGGTTCCGGGCGATTTGGCAAATCTTGCAGTGTTTACCGAACCACTAAGCATTGCTGAAAAGGGGATAGAGCAGATTAGCGTTATCCAATCACGACTTCCCTGGGCCTGCGAGCACCCGGACCACACTTACACTTCGCCAGATTGGGGTAAGTGTAAAACAGCACTGGTGTTGGGAGCGGGACCACTGGGGATTCTGGCGACAGCTTTACTTCGATTAGCTGAGGTGCACACCTATGTTGCTGATATCGTGCCCGAAGATAGTCACAAAGTGCACCTCGTAAAACACATGGGAGCCAATTACATAGATGCCCGCAGTAAAACACCTAAGGAAATAGTTGAATTTTGCTGCAGTGCCACCGCTAACCTGGACATAGTATTTGAAGCCTCGGGTGCAGCGGCTACCGCCGTTGAGCTAATTAGCCACATGTCACGCAGCAGCATATATGTCATGACTGGTATTCCCAGGGAAGAACTTGTCATACAGGTCGATGCAGCCCAGTTGGTACGCCAGATAGTCCGCAATAACCAGGTGGTGGTAGGCAGTGTCAACTCCAACCGTAGCCACTTTGAGATGGCTCTGAAAGACATACCTGCTATAAACTCGCGGTTTGGCGGCATGCTTGAAGAAATGATTACACATCGCTTTAAATTGGAAGACTATGAACGCATATTTGCCCCTACTGACCAGAATATCAAGACAGTGATTGAGGTAGAACCATAAAAACAGGCTTTTAAGAATGCAATTAATGCAGGAGGCAAGCATCAAATGAAGAGAAATCTGTCTATTGGCAAATTGAGAGGTCTCCAGCAACTGGCGGACCCAATTGGCATCCTGACAGTGTGTGCCATGGACCACAGAGCGTCGCTTCAGCGGGCACTGAATAGCGAAAATCCCGATGCGGTAAGCTACCAGGATATGGTTGATTTCAAGCTTGACCTATGCAAAGCAGTAGCGCCTTTTACCAGTGCGGTGCTTCTCGACCCTATATACGGTGCCGGACAGGCCATAGCTACCGGTGTCCTGCCCGGGAAGACGGGGTTGCTGGTAAGTATAGAAAAGACCGGATACTCTGGTGAAAAGGTGGCAAGGATCACCGAGCTTCTTCCCGACTGGAGTGTGGCAAAGGTCAAGAGACTGGGTGCTTCAGCTGTCAAGATTCTTCTCTACTTCCGGCCTGACCTCAAGGATATAACACCAAGACAGCTGGACCTTGTGGCCAGGTTGGCCGACGAGTGTATAGAGCAAGATATACCGCTCCTGGTTGAGTCCGTAAGCTACCCCACAGAAGCAGAGGAAGGGAAACCGGAAGAGTTTTCCAGAAAGAAGCCCGAGCTCGTCATTGAAGCCGCACGTCAGCTAACTGACCTACCTATAGACGTGCTAAAGTCGGAGTTCCCGGCAGACATCAATTACGAGAAAGACGAGCGGAAACTTATGGAAGCCTGTCAGCAGTTGGATGAGGCGTCTCAATTACCCTGGGTGCTGCTTAGTGCTGGTGTTGACTTCCCGCTGTTCAAGAAGCAGGTTGAGATCGCCTGCAAGGCAGGGGCTTCAGGCTTTATGGCAGGCCGTGCCCTATGGGAAGAAGCCACTCAAATTCGTTC
>JAIWEW010000019.1:0-12753 GCA_048632005.1 bacterium | reverse complement strand
CTACACCCCGGAGGATATAAAAGACCTCGACTACGATAAAGACCTCGGTGTTGCAGGGAAACCTCCCTTCACACGGGGTCCCTATCCCTCAATGTATCGCGGGCAGGTATGGACCATCAGGAGACTCAGCGGGTTTAATACCCCTGAGGAATCCAATAAGCTCTACCGCGAGCAATACGAGATGGGGCAGACCGGTTTCTCGGTGGCCCCGGACATCACTACTGCAATTGGTGTAGATGCCGACGATCCCCGTGTCGAATATGAGATTGGCCATTCCGGACTACCATTAAATACTATTGAAGATGTGGAGGTAGCCTTCGAGGGTCTGCCTATAGACCGTGTGTCGACTTATCTGGCAGAGAGGGGCCCGATAACCGCCATGTATTTTGCCATGGCGGAGAAGAGGGGAATAGACCTGCAGCAAATAAGGGGCACCACCGCCGGCTGTATGCTGAGCTGGGCTTGTTTAAACATCCCCAATCAGCCAACACCTAAAGGATACCTGAGATACGGAGTAGATTTCATCGAGTGGTGCAGTGAGGTAGCCCCCAAGTGGAATCCAATAAGTCATGACTCCTACAACCCTCGCGACCTCGGGCTCAATGCATATGAAGAGCTAGGCCTGCTATTCGCTTCGGCCATTGATTTCGTTGAGGAAGGGAAACGGCGGGGGAGGGTACCCCTGGACCGCTTTGTGAGGCGTTTCTCCTTTAATACAGCGGCGCATAATGACTTCTTCGAGGAGATAGCCAAGATAAGGGCGGCACGGCGTATCTGGTACAAGATCGTTACCGATAGATACGGCGTACAGGATCCTAACTGTGCCAAGTTCCGCGTTCACGTCCAGTCTTCGGGCTCCACACATACTGCTCAGGAGCCGTATAACAACCTCGTTCGCATTGCCTATCAGACGCTTGCAGCAGTTCTAGGCGGGGCGCAGTCGATACATGCTAATGGATACGATGAGGCAGTCTGCCTGCCATCAGACCAATCGATGCTGCTGGCTATCAGGACGGAGCAGATTGCTGCCCTTGAGACCAATGTAACGAACACCATAGACCCTCTGGGTGGTTCCTATTACGTTGAGTCGCTGACCAACGAACTTGAGGAGCGTACCTGGGAATATATCAAGATGATCGAGGATATGGGAGGAATGGCACAGGCCATGCAGGACGGATGGTACCACAGGCTTCTCAGGGACAAGCCGATTGAGCGGCAGCAGAAGGTGGATTCCGGTGAGATCCCTGTCGTTGGTGTGAATACCTTCCGCTCCGAAAAGGAACCCTATAAGGTGCCTATTTTCAAGCCGGACCCGGCTGCCTCACAGAAAATCCAAACTGAAAAGCTCAAGAAGTTCAGGGAGAAGCGCGATAAAGCGAAACATGCCGAGGCGATGAAGAGACTGGTGGATGCCTGTAATGGCGACGAGAATACCTACCCGTATGTTTTTGAGGCGATCAAAGTAGGCGCCACGTTTGGAGAGGTAATGAAGGCACAGCTCGATGCCTATGGGGAATGGCCGTATCCGATTGGGATATAAACGAGGACTATGATATGGATAAGCGAAAAGTAAAGATCTTAATGGTTAAGGCGGGGCTTGAGGGGCACTGGGCCGGGTTGATTGTGGTCAGCAATGCTCTGCGAGAAGCCGGCTTTGAGGTAGTCTATGGTGGCAACATGACTCCGCCGGAGATCGCTTCTACGGCGCTTCAAGAGGATGTCGATGTTGTGGGGATAAGCAGCCTTACAGCAAACTATATGCTGACGATTCCGGCTATAATCAAAGGGCTAAAAGAACGGGGCAAGGGAGATGTACTGCTAATCCTGGGCGGGATTATCTATGAGGATGATTTCGATACGCTTAAGGAAATGGGAGTTGCGGGGATCTTTATCCCGGGAACACCCCTTGAGGAAATCGTTAACTTTGTCCGCGATAAAACCTCGGCCTCTGTAAAATAGAGAGCGGCACGCTGAAAAGCTGACCGCTGATTAGAGAACGGCTATCAATTCGATAGCCGTTTGAAATATATACACCGGTTTTACCCCTGAGAGTGATTTGTAATAATTTCGATTAGGGCTGCGTTATTCGGTAGATTCAGAATTGAGTGAACGTCAAGGAAATATCACCATTCAGGTGCAGCCTAATGCCCGGCGAAACGAGGTGCTGGGGTTCGAGGACGGTGTTTTACACGTCAAGATCGCTGCACCGCCGGTGAAGGGAAAGGCCAACAAAGAACTGGTGCTGTTCTTGAGCCAGCTCATCGGAGTGAGCAAGAGCAGCATAAACATAAAGAGTGGGCTTACCAGCAGAAGAAAGGTCATCACTGTTACCGGGCTGGATCGGGATCAGATTGTGGAGCGGATAAAGCGCTCTGGGTTGTAATCCGATGAGAATCCTTCACTTCGCCGACCTGCATCTGGGGGTAGAGAACTATAGCGGAGGCAATAACCCCGAGACCGGGCTCTCATGGCGCTTCCACGATTTCCTCGCTGCTCTCGACGAGGTAGTGGTATACGCCCTGAACAATGCTGTTGACCTCGTTCTCTTCTGCGGCGATGCCTACAAGAGCCGCGATCCATCTCAGACCCATCAGCGGGAGTTCGCCCGCCGCGTCTGGGAACTGGCATCGGCTGGCACCCCAATCTTCCTCCTCACCGGCAACCATGACCTGCCCAACGCCATCGGTCGCGCTACCACGATGGAGATTTTTCATACCCTCTCGATAAAGAATGTAACCGTAGCCAGCAAACCCGGTACCTATCGAATAGAGACCAAAGCGGGGCCTCTCCAGGTGGTCGCCTTACCGTGGGCAAGGAGGAGCGCTCTGCTGAGCCGTGAAGAGACAAAGAACCTCACCTTCGATGAACTGAACGAGCGCTTAGAGGGAATCATTACCGACCGCCTCGCCCTGGAGGTCACGGCGCTGGATCAGAGTCTGCCTGCCATTCTCGCCGCTCATGTTTCCCTTTCCAATGCCAGGTCCGGCTCGGAGCGCGGCATGATAATGGGGCACGACTACGTGCTCCTTCAAAGCAATGTGGTTAACCCCTCCTTCGACTACATCGCCCTGGGCCATATCCACAAGCAGCAGGTGCTCTGCCAAAATCCCCCCGCCGTCTATCCCGGCAGTCTCCAGCGTATCGACTTCAGCGAGGAGGAGGATGAAAAAGGGTTCTTTGTTGTTGAGATTTCACCTGAAGAGCAGGGAAGACAGGTATCCTTTGAGTTCCATCCAGTAAAGGCACGGCGCTTCCTCACTATCAAGGTAAATATTGGTGTACAGGAGGCCGATCCAACACGGGCGGTGTTAGATGCAATTGCCCGCCATGACGTAGCCGATGCCGTCGTACGGGTCCAGGTAGCGATCCCGGAGCGGCTCGCCGGGCTGCTCAGTGATGGGGAGATTCGCAGGGCGCTGAAGGATGCCCACTTCATCGCCGCCATTTCCCGCGATGTTGCGCGGGAACGCCTTCCGCGCATGGTAGGATGGTCTGCTGAGAGAATCACGCCACTGGAGGCACTCGAAGAATATCTTAAGGTAAAAAAGCCAGGTGTGGAGCATAAATTGCTTATGGAGTATGCCGAGAGGCTTATCAGAGAAAGCGAATCGGAGGAGTAGGGAGAGCGAAATAGAGTGAGAAGTGTAAAAACCTACAACCCGGCTACGATACTGTCATATCCCTCGACGATGTTTCTTACCACATCACCGGCGCTTACAATCTCATTGATCATCCCCGCCACCGCACCACATATCATCTGTCTGGGAGCGATATCCGCCTCTGCTGTCTGTTGACCCTGCGTTATTAGCTCGCTTTTCAAGCCCCTTATTGGCATCGATCCACGCCCCGTAATTATAGTAGCTGTATCGTTAGCAGCCACGACGGCGTCTTTGTAGTCCCGGTCAGCAATGCATTCATTGGTAGCGATGAATACAGTCCCCATCTGCACCCCCTCCGCCCCCAGAGCGAGGGCAGCAACCAGGCCGCGGGCATCACAAATACCCCCGGCGGCAATCACCGGGACGCTCACAGTATCCACCACCTGAGGGACGAGGACAAAAGTGGTAAGCTCATCCGGGCTATTTATCCCGCCCGATTCGTATCCCTCAGCGATCACAGCATCCACACCACTTTTCTCAGCCCCCTTTGCATGTTTTACCGAGGCTACTAAATGGAGAACCCTGACGCCATGCTCCTGTAGGTAGCTGGTATGAAGAGCCGGGCTTCCCGCCCCCGTAGTAACTACCGGGACACCCTCCTCAATAGCGATATCGAGCAGGCTTCTATCCTGCCCTAATACATGTATGGGGAAATTCACCCCAAAGGGCTTATCAGTCAGGCTTTTCCCCTTCCTAATCTGGCTCCTGAGGTTCTCGGCGACCTTTCCCCAATCGGGCTCACTACCATTGGGGCTGATAATCCCCAAACCGCCGGCATTGGAAACGGCAGCCGCCAGCTCAGCGCTGGCAATCAGGCTCATCCCCCCTTGAATTATCGGATACTTAATACCTAGAAGCTCGCAGATCCTTGTCTTCTTCACCTGTTCCCCCTTTTAGCTCGGCAAATTACTTCAGGCCGGCCACTACCCCGGAGTAGCTCTCCACAATATCTCGTACCACATCGCCGGCGCTCACAATATCATTGATCATCCCCGCTATCGCGCCGCAATAGGCCTCGCCCTCTACCAGATCCCCATCCAATTCTCCCGTCCGGGACCTGGCAATACCTATAAAAACCAGAAGCTCCTCGGGCGTTGCATCCCTGCTCTCCAACTCCAGGATATTGTTGGCAAACTCGCCTTTCAGCACCCTGGCGGGACCGAATTTCCGCCCTGTGATCGTCGTTCCTGTATCTGCAGCTTTTACAATCGCTTCCTTGAAGTTTTGATGGGCCGCACACTCGCGGGTTGCGACGAAGCGAGTGCCTATCTGCACCCCATCGGCTCCCAAAGCCAGGGCGGCCACACATCCCCGGGCATCGACGATCCCTCCGGCAGCAATCACGGGGATGCTCACCGCATCCACCACCTGCGGGACGAGCACCATAGTGGTTAGCTCATCCATACCATTATGGCCACCGGCCTCATACCCTTCGGCAATCACCGCATCCACACCACTTTTCTCCGCGCTCCTGGCGTGCCTGACCGACGCTACTAAATGAAGAACCCTGACCCCCGCCTCCTTCAGCGGAGGGGTGTATATAGCGGGGTTGCCCGCAGAGGTAGTCACCACCTTTATCCCCTCTTCCGTCACTACACCAATCAACTCCTCAATCCCCGGAATCTGTACGGGAAGGTTCACCCCAAAGGGCTTATCGGTTAGATTCTTAGCCGTTCTTATCTCTCTTCTCAGGTTCTCCGCCAGGTCATCCTCCAGCCTCATCCTGGCGTTAGGGCTAAGTATACCCAGCCCTCCGGCATTGGAGACGGCAGCGACCAGCTCGGCATTGGCAATCCATGTCATCCCCCCCTGGATTATGGGATACTCTATTCCCAGTAGCTCGCAAATTCTAGTTCTTTTCACAGGCATAACCCCTTCGCTGACCCTCAGCATTCTATTCGCAGATAGGGAACGCTGTCAAGGCGAAGAATTCCCGAGAGGTGCAGGATACTTCCTGCCGGGGGTCCGGGGGTGTCCCCCAGCTTAAAAAGTCCCCCAAGATTGGGGGATTAGGGGGTTGATTGAGACCATTTCAGCAGTCTCAATTAGTGTATTTTGAACAGTATCATGCTCAGGAGAATGCTATTAAGCGAGAAAAAGAGGTTAAACAAATACAATCGCTGAAAAAATGACCTGCTTTAGGAGTCAGTGTTCTCCTCTGTTTTCGCCTCGGCCGTTTGTAAGTCAGCCGCTTTCGAATCGCTTGCTTTCCCCTCGGCCGGTTTTGACTTAGCCCCTGTCGCTCCAGCCGATGTAGCCTCAGCTGGTTGCGGTCCCATCTCCCCCCGCTTACTAATAAATGTGCCAACGCCGGATATATTCTTCAGGAAATATACTATTCCTGGAATGGAAAACATGACCCGAAAAATACCCGCCGTATCTTCATTAAACAGTGTTACCTCATAGTTCCAGGTTACCGGCGCCTTGAGGGTGCCCCTTAAAACAGCTTTACCTTCTTCTTTTACAATATCGCTTTTATCTAATTCGATATCCAGTTCCCGCTCTCCCAGACCTTTTGACCAAAATCTCATTTTAGAAAATCACCTCTCTATTTCGAGACGCCTGCGGGACTTTTTTTACTCTTTTCCTTACCCGCCTGCCGCTTAATAATCCTCTTATAAGTAGAGGGGAATATAACCATTATGTTCCTGGCCAAAAGACTCAGCACCGGACCTGACGACATCATACGCAAAATGCCGGGTAGATCCTCTTCGGTAAAAGTAAATTGACAGTCCCAGATAATCCCCTTGTCTCGCACGATGCCTTTAGCTAGTAGAGTCTTTCCCTCTAACTTCACATCCGTTTTGAACCAATCTGTATTTAACGCCTGTTTACCCAGTCCTTTTGACCAAACTTTCATTCTATATTATTCGCAATATTAAAATATTGCCCTCCTGTTTTCCTTATTGATTAGTAATACAAATACTATTCGCATTATACAAAGCAATTAATTGAAAGTCAAACGCTTCCGAATTTGCAAATCTAGCTAACAGATTTGGCTACCAATTTTACACTTACATCATGGAATATCCGCCGCTGACACTGAGGGTTTGCCCGGTAATAAAGTTGGCGGCATCTGAAGCCAGGAATACCATGGCATTACCGATATCCTCTGATGTCCCCAATCGCCGCAAAGGGTAGGCCTTGACAACTTTTGCCATTACCTCTTCAGTGAAGAAACCGCGTGAAAGCTTCCACCCGCTATCATCACCATACTCATCTTCGCTTTGCGGAATGGTAACCCCGGGACATACCACATTAAGACGCACATTGTAGCGACCAACCTCTCGAGAAACAGCCTTGGTAAAGGCAATTACTGCACCTTTAGTGCCACCATAGACCGCCTCACGAAACTCACCGATGCGACCCGCATCGGAGCCAGTGCTTAGAATAACCCCGCTATTGCGTTCGATCATATGGCCAAGCACCGCTTTGCTACAATTCAGTACGCTCCGATAGTTTATAGCTATTATCTTATCCCAAAAATCGGTGTTGGTATCTATAAAGAGCTGCTGCAGGTCCCAGCCTACATTATTAACCAGAATGTCCACCGCACCAAATTCATCAATTGTCTTCTTCACCATGGCTTCAACAGCGTCATAATTGGTGACATCTGTCTTCACCACGCTGGCTTTGCTTCCAAGAGCCTTAGCTTCGTCTGCCACCTTCTTGGCCTGGCTATCATCGAGGTCAGCAATCATAATGTTCATGCCCTCTCTGGCAAAGCAATGGACGATCCCACGTCCAATATTGGAAGCCCCTCCAGTGACGATTACAGTCTTCCCTTTTAGTCCGAGTTCCATTTATTATACCCCTCCTTTTTTCGCACTTTTTTATCTATAACACTGTAGACAGTGTAATGAACAGCAGATTGACCCCGGCCATCATTTTCGCCATCGATACTAAAAAGCGTAGCTATCTTCCTGTCAAGGGCTAGCGCCGTGGTAGCCCCAGCCCGATAGTGGCCATAATAGTCCGCTGAATCTCAGGAGTACCCCCGGCGAAGAGGCAGCCAAGATTATTTAAATAGTTCCCCGCCATCTCCCCATTGAATGGTGCCTTACTCGATTTCCACGCCAGCTGACCATAGAGGCCCATGATCTCAGTACCCACGCGGGCGATCTCGAAGTTCATTTCATCACTGAATAGCTTGGACATCGAAGCCTGGTACGTAGGTACAAAGCCCTTTCCCTGCATCCATACCGTCCTGTAGGTAAGGAGACGCGCTATCTCGACGCCTATAGCAATGTCGGCCAGTTTTTGTCGTACGATGGGATCCTTGGCCAGGGGCTGACCATTGTAGCGCGCTTCATTGGCATAGATTACCAGGTCATCCAATAGCCGCCGCATCGATCCGGCGAGGAATGCAAGTGTACCGCGCTCGAAGCTGAGAGTGGTCATCATTATCATCCACCCCTGGTTCTTCCCACCCAGCAGGTTCTCTTTGGGAACACGAACATTGTCGAAGTATACCTCGCAGAAGCCGTTGGCTCCAACCATGTTCGTAATAGGACTAACGGTAATCCCAGGGGTCTTCATGTCGACCAGAAAGTAACTGATACCGCGGTGCTTGGGCGCCTCCGGATC
Organism: bacterium; assembly: GCA_048632005.1. Classification (GTDB taxonomy): domain Bacteria; phylum Chloroflexota; class Dehalococcoidia; order E44-bin15; family E44-bin15; genus JAAXQM01. Next base: position 4,507 of record JAIWEW010000019.1, on the reverse strand, counting down.
AGTCCTCGTCGTCATATAGCAGAAGTCGCCGTAGAGGCCAAAGCTTATCCAGGTCTTCTGCCCGTTGATGACAAAACAGTCTCCATCTTCCACAGCAGTGGTTTTAATTCCAGCTGAGTCGGAACCAAAATCGGGCTCGGAGAAGCACTGGATCCACATCACCTCACCCCGTGCTATGGGTGGGAGAAAACGCTTCTTCTGCTCCTCAGTACCGTGGGAGAGGATAGTAGGCCCAACGATCCCCGTCCCCCCACCATCCAGGCGTGGCGCCCTATGGTAGGCCGTCTCCTCATTGAAGATGAGATACTGCATATCCGAGCCTTCCAGGCCGCCATATTCCCGGGGCCACCAGATAGCTATCCAGCCCTTTTCACCCAATTTCCTGGAAAACCTTTTGGTGAACTCCCAATCCTCATCCGTCTCCCCGCCATGGAGCACGGTCCGCTCTTGCGACTTAGGAAGCTCCTCTTTTAGAAAGTCTTGGACCTCTTTACGAAAGGCCTCTTCTTCAGCTGTGAATAGAAAATCCAACCTTACTACCTTTCAGGCACATCTTAAGCTACCCTATTTTAACACATCCTTGTGAAAAAATGCACATGTTGTCATGGACTACATGTCATGGATTATAGTTAAAAAAGCAGCTTGGAGGCATACCACACCACACGTATTTGTAGCTTGTAAAACCATGCCCTATATGATAACATTTTATAATTGAATCAGGATAAAATGAAATACTTCATCGGTATAGACATAGGTTCAGTTAACGTACAACTGGCGCTCATTGATGATAATTGCGAAATAGTCGCGCTTGATATCGAGAAGGTAACCGCCAGCCCGCAGGCTGCATTGGCTTCGCTGATTACGCGCCTGTCTAAGAACTACAAGCTCGAAGAGATTGTGGCGGCCGGTGTATCCGGCTCAGGCAGGTCGGTAATACCCAAGGAGCTTAACTGGGCAGAATACAGTAGCTCGCTTGCCATCGCATCAGGACTACTGCACTTCCATCCGGACGCAAAAACCATCATTCAAATCGGCGGTCAGACCTCGCTTGTCATCGCTCTGGATGATGGATTGACAAAGCCATGGAAAGTAGCGTCAAACCCTCTTTGTGCTGCAGGTACGGGGAGATTCCTTGACCAACAGGCATACAGGCTAGGCATCGGCATGGAGGATTTCGCCCGCCTGGCACAGCGATCTGATGAGAGCCCGCCAAGGATCGCCGCCAGATGCAGTGTTTTTGCCAAGACCGACCTTATCCATCTTCAGCAGAAGGGAGTCCCGCTCGGGACAATGCTCTGCGGCCTGTGTGACAGCATTGCACGGGGGGTCGCCTCCCTTACCAGGGGCGTTCTTGCGGAGCCGATCTATTTTGTCGGTGGCGTTGCTGCCAATAGCGCCATAGTGGAAGCCCTTAATGAAGTGCTATCAGCTAGGAATGGGCATCAAGTAGATATGATTGTCCCCGAAAATTCCCTTTATATCGAGGCTTTCGGTGCAGCTTTACTTGCAAGAACATCAGGGAAAAGTTCTAGAGTGATTGTGCTGCCTGAAGCAGACACGAAACAACGCTACTTTGAAACCCAGGGATTAGAGAAAGTCACTCAGCAGGATAGCTGGGTAGCCCCGAAAATAGATGAGCCCTTTACCGGCTACCTCGGAGTCGATGTTGGCTCCACCAGCACGAAGGCAATCATCCTTGACCAATCGGGCAAAAAGGTCATGGCGAAGAATTACCTTATGACCGCAGGAAAACCCATTGATGCCGTTACCGAGGTCTTTAGAAACCTGCACCGTGATGTAGGAGAGAAAGTGAGGATAGCCGGGGTAGGCGTTACCGGATCGGGGAGATATCTGGTAGGTAGCTTTATCGGCGCTGACCTAATAAAGAATGAGATCACGGCGCAAACAAGGGCCGCTGAAGATATAGACCCTGAAGCGGATATCATCGAGGTTGGAGGCCAGGACTCGAAGCTGGTGATCAAGAGAAACGGTGTTGTCGTTGACTACCAGATGAACAAGGCATGTGCTGCAGGCACGGGAAGCTTTATCGATGAACTGGCAGAACAACTCGGTATTTCTGTAAAAAACGGTGAATTCGCCGCTCTGGCGTTCCAGGCACCCCATACCATCGATCTGGGATCAAGATGTGCCGCCTTCATGGGACAGGCCGTTTCTTCAGCTCAACAGGAAGGTGTACCCCTGGAGATTATCACAGCCAGTCTTGCCAACTCGATTGCTGGCAATTACCTTTCTAAGGTCGTAGGCTCAAGAAAACTGGGTGACAGGGTAATATTAACAGGGGCAGTATTTTATAACGATGCCATTGTCTCCGCCTTCAAACAGGCGCTACAGGGAAAGACCATAATCGTGCCGGAACACAAGGAGGTTAGCGGTGCAATAGGGGCGGCACTGTTGGCAAAGGAGGAAATGGGCGATAATGTCTCGAAATTCAAGGGATTCCAGGAAGTCATTGAAAGTAATCATACACTTTCCACCTTCATTTGCAAGATCTGTGATAATAACTGCACCATAAGTCGCCTGGAAATACCCGGCGAGGCACCCACTTTCTTTGGCAGCAGGTGTGATCTTTTCGACAGCACTATTAAACAGGAAAAGGTAGAAACCCCCTTCGATGAACGAGAGAGGTTGTTATTTAAAGACTACCAAGAAGGTGTAGGTACAGGACCTTCGGTAGGAGTCCCCCGAGCGCTTATCGTTTATGAATATGCGCCACTAATTATCGGCTTCCTCAATGCCCTTGATGCCAGGGTTTTCTTCTCCAGCAAGACCAACAAGCAGATCACGGAGCAGTCCTGTGAACTAGGTTATACGGATAGTTGTTTCCCTATTAAACTGTTACACGGTCATGCGGCAAGCCTGCGCGATGCGGACTATATTCTCTATCCCTGCGCTATCCGGATGGGAATCAAAGACGGGGATGAGAACCAGAAATACTCCTGCCCACTCGTTCAGGCATCCCCATTCATCATACGCCAGGTTCTAGGACTGGAAAAACAGATGCTAACGCCAATAATTGACTTCAGCATGGGCGATGCTGATGTCATAAGCAACTTTTCCGCAGTCGCTGTAAAGATGGGGTTCACTAAAGAACAGGGTAGAAAGGCAGCCATTGCCGGGCTTGCGGCGCAGCGGGAGTTTGAGACAGCACAGGTAGAATTTGGGAAAAGGATAATAGATCAAATCCACGAGAACAACCAGCTGGGTGTTGTAATTTTCGCCAGATCGTATATGTCTCAGGATTCGGGGGCAAACTTGGGGATCGCAGAAAAGCTTGCCCAACTCGGCGTTGTGCCCATACCGCTCGACTTCCTGCCGCTCGCCTCAGTAAATATCAAGAAATACTCGGACCGCCCCTACTGGTACTATGAAGGAAAGCACATTGCTGGCGCCGAGATTACTGCCTTGGAGCCTCAGCTATATGGGCTATTTCTGACAAACTTCGGTTGCGGCCCGAACTCCTTTATTATCAAGACTGTTGAGGATATTATGGGTGGCAAGCCCCTGGGTCAGCTGGAGATCGACGAGCATGCCGCCGAGGCAGGCATGGTTACCCGCCTCGAAGCTTTCGTCGATACTATTAGCGGATTCGCACGAAGCGGCAAAGAAATCCCCGGATGGGATGAGAAAGCCTACAGGTCAGCACCTACTACAGTCAATTCAGGAAAGACCCTTCTCATCCCATATATGACCCCGCACGCTGAGATATTAGCGGCTGCCATGCAGGCCTTCGGGGTTAAGGCCACTTTGCTTCCTGAGTCAACGGAACAATCCCTTCTATACAGTACTAAGGTAACCCTGGGCACGGAATGCCTGCCCTACCGCGCGACACTGGGCGACTTCATGAAGTTTCTGCATGAGAACGGTCATGGTGATGTTGACCTGAATGCCATTGAGGGGTTCATGGCGGGCGCCTTCGGACCCTGCCGCTTCGGGAAATACGCTGTGGAGCAGACGAGGATACTGAGGGAATTGGGTTTCGATTTTACACTACGAACCACCGTATCAAACAATGCCTATCGTGACCTGGGCCTGGGAAACGCTTTCGAGCGTCTGACCTGGAAAGGTATTGTGGCCATGGATTATCTGCAGAGGCTACTGTGGCACACCCGGCCCTATGAAAAGTCAGCGGGGGCTGCGGAGGAACTCTTCAGCGAATACACCTCCAGGATTGCTCACCGCGTTCGTCACAGGCAAGATTTCGGTGATGTCTTACGGGATGCCACCGCTGAATATCGCTCTCTGGTCGATCCGGACAAGCCCCAAAGACCGCTCGTGGGAATCAACGGTGAAATATACCTACGATCCAATAGATTCAGTAACTGCGATCTGGTAAAAGAATGTGAGAAGGCAGGGCTTGAAGTCGTCGTTTCGCCGGTTGGAGAATGGCTCAAGTACATGACGCACCGAAATATTGAGGATGGTATCAGAGAGAGAAAATTTAAAAAGGTGGCTACCGGTTACATTAAAAAACTGCTACAAGATCACG
>JAIWEW010000018.1:2935-12826 GCA_048632005.1 bacterium | reverse complement strand
GTCCCCCAGCTTTAGAAGTCCCCCAAGGTCGGGGGATATAGGGGGTTGATTGAGAGTATTTCAGCAGTCTCAAAGATAATCAGCATGATATGATTACCGAAGTATCTGGTGCAGCAATAATGAAACCACCGCCTGGCATAGTGACAGGCGGTGGTTTTTTATTCGAATCGGTATTTTTACTTAGCCGAGAAGCTCCTTCACCTTCTCAGTGAAGGCGGGGAGTACCTTCTTGTAGTCGCCGACAACCCCGAAGCGAGCCTCCTTGAATATATTGGCCTCGGGGTCCTTGTTAATAGCGATGATGTTTTTCGATCCGGAGCATCCCGCGATGTGCTGGCTGGAGCCGGACAGGGCCACAGCGATATAGAGGGTAGGGCTTACGATCTTTCCGGTGAGCCCGACTTGAAGTGATGCTGGCACCCAGCCGTTATCGCAGGGCGGCCTGGTGGCTCCTAATGCCGCGCCCAATGCCTTTGCCAGCGGTTCCAGTTCCTGGAAGCCTTCAGCACTGCCTACACCGCGCCCGCCGGTGACTATGACATCGGCATCTTCCAGCTTGATCCCGGTAACCTCTTCTTTTACCGTATCTACAACCTTCGTCCTGATAATTGAGGGGTCAAGCCCAGCCTCGATACTGGTCACCTCCCCTTTCCTGGCATCATCCCTTTCCAATGGATCCAGTGCCTTTGCCCTCACTGCTGCCATTTGAGGCCTGGTATCCTCGCAGATATAGACCGCCCTCGCATTGCCACCGTATACCGGTCGCGTCTGGAGCAGGAGTTTGGAGTCGGGGTCAATATCGAGCTCCACACAGTCCATGGATACCGCGGTATCCAGTCTGAAGGCTAATCTTGGTGCCAGGTCGCGTCCCATTGATGTCGTTCCAAACAGGAGGATGCTGGGTGCAACCTGATTCACCACCTTTTCCATAACCGCCACATAGGCGTCTGTTTGATAATCTTTAAGCAGGGCGTCATCAACGATATATGCCTTGTCTGCTCCAAAGGCTATCGCCTCTTTACCCAGGTCGCCAAGGCTACCGCCCATCAAAACTACAGAGAGCTCTTCCCCCAGTTTATCGGCAAGCTTCCGGCCACCGCCGAGAAGCTCCAGAGTCATTGCAGTCAGCTTGCCATCGCTGATCTCGCCGCAGACCATTACCCCTTTATATTCAGCCATTTATTATTAACCTCCTCTATATTAGCCTGGTCTCACGAAGCTTCAGCGCCAGATTGACCGCTGCCTCTTCGGGGTTCTCTCCCTCGATGATTTCGCACTTCCCTTCTTTAACGGGGATGAATAGCTTGTGCACCTTGGCGCGTGCCCCACCGGTACCGAGCTTTGCCGGATCGGCGCCTATATCCTGCGCATTCCAGGTAGGCACCTCCTTCTTCGCTGCCGCCATAATTCCCTTAAGCTTTGGATACCGTGGCTCGCCAAGCTCGTTTGATACCATGACGAGCAGCGGGGCAGATGCTTCGATTACCTCGAAACCATCGGTGACCACCCGCTCTACCTTTACGTTACCGTTGACAAGCTCCACATTCTTGACCGGTGTAATAGCGGGTATCCCCAGGATCTCGGCGATACCAGAACCCACCTGGCCGGCATCCCAATCCGCTGCCTGGCGGCCACAAAAGATCAGGTCATATTCCCCCACCTTCTTGATGGCCATCGCCAGGGCATAGGCTGTGGTGTGGCTATCGCTGCCTTCGAAGGCGGGATCCTGAAGCAGGATCATCTCATCGGCACCCATAGACAGTGGCTTTTTAATTACATCCATTACAAAGTTCTTGCCCAGGCTTAAAACAGTGATCTTGCCGCCCTGAGCATCCTTGATCCGCAGCGCTGCCTCTACTGCCTGTTCATCGAAGGGGCTAACCACCTGCGATACGCCCGCCGCAGGTAAAACCTGTTTTGTCGCCTCGTCGACCTTGAAACTGCCCGGCGGTGCCTCCGGATCGGCTATCTGTTTAACACAAACGATCATATTTGGCATGAAGAATCCCCCTTTCTAAGTCTTATGTTGCGTAAATTAATTTTAGCATGTGGGGTACGGGGATGTCTAGCCGATGTACTTGTTCAGTAGATTAATGACACATCACCGTTTGCCGGCTTTTCCCCGTCATTGCGAGGCATGAGATGCCGAAGCAATCTAAGGGGTGGTGGTGAAACGATGGGATTGCCGCGCCCCGAGGCCGACCCCGTATGGATCGGCGGACACTTGGGCCTACCCCCGACCCACGCCAGAGGGGGATACCCTACCTGGATCATCCGGTCAAGCCGGATGATGACCCCGGGGCGTTATCTTCTTGTTAAGTTGCCCCTTTTTTTCAACATATCTATCATCACCTTACACATGTCATATTTGTCACTGCTCGCCTTCAACTGTACCTGTCATTGCCCGACTCGATCGGGCAATCCAGAAATTGGCTCAGCATGCTACCTGGATTATCCGGTCAAGCTGGATGATGACCTCCGAACCCCCGCCGGAGGGGATTCCCCTCTGACCTTTCCTTTACGGCTCTTACATGGTGAGACCTGCGAGTTGTTGGAGAGGATGCTCCAATCTGCCCATAATCCCATAACCCAGCCCCGATATATTCGGGGCTGGGTTATATCAGCAATCCAAATATAGATTTATAACGTCAAGCTTGACAAATCAAGGGAAGCATGATACATTTTAAATACAAAATAGTAGTAAATACTAGTAAAAAAATAAGAAAAGTTAATTACGCTGCACTTGACAAGCTGTGAGAGGCGTGATACGTTTTTTTGGTGAAAATTGGATAAAATATAATATTCTGAATTGATGGAGGGGTTTATTACATGAGCGATCTAATGACTACTAAGGAAGCAGCGGAGTATCTAAAACTGAATTACATGACCGTATACAAACTATCCCAGCGGGGCCGCATTCCTGCATCAAAGATAGGGGGAAACTGGAGGTTCCGGAAGGACCTCCTCGATGATTGGCTCGCCAAACAGGCAACGGTGATTGAAGGGATTGTGCTTGTCGTTGACGACGACCCGGAGATACGTGAAATACTTAGAGAAGTTATTACGAGGAAGGGGTTTAAGGTTATCACTGTAGAGAGTGGTGAACTTGCTCTTGAGGAAATGGGAAAACAGCACTTCGACCTGATATTTTTAGACCTGGTATTACAGGGGATGAGTGGTGTGGACGCACTCGCTGCGATAAAGGAAAAGGATAAGAAAGCGGTGGTGGTCATCGTAACCGGTTATGGTGATGATCCTATAGCCTTGGACGCGATGTCGCTGGGCCCCCTGTTTCTCATTCGAAAGCCCTTCCGGACAAGTGATATCGTTGAGGTTCTCAATGCTATGGTCAGGGTGAGGTGATAAGCCACGATGCTGGGCGTGGGATAGAGGGGTAGCACGGATCACTGGAATCGCTGGTTCTCTAATAGGTTAGCTCTAAAATGTATATTGGCGAAGATAATCCTCGTTTAGAGGATTTAATTTTCTTAGAGCCTCTAAATATGAGTGGGGTCTCAAAATGAGTACTGCAAGGGAGCTCATCCGCCAGGGCAAGAAGAAGGAGATCTGGCAGAAGTACTGTGGTTTCATCGATTTTAGCGTTGACGAGTTCGTTGAAACCCAGAGCCATCTGCTCCTGGAGCAATTGAGGCTGGTCAAGGACTGCGAGCTGGGACATAAGCTGCTGTGGGGGATGAAGCCTTCAAGCATTGACGAGTTTCGCCAGAAGGTTCCCCTGACGACCTACAGAGATTATCTCCCTTACCTGTTGGAGCAACGGGAGGATGTTCTGCCTGAGAAACCCATATTGTGGCAGCGGACCTCGGGGAGGTCTGGAGAATACCCCTGTAAATGGGTCCCGGTTACCGAGAGGCTGTATAGAGAGGTAGGGTTTTATGTCGTCGCTATGCTGGCCTTTTCCTCGGCCAAAAGAAGGGGGCAGTTTATTATTCGAGACCACGATAAGCTTCTCTATGGATTAGCGCCTCCCCCCTATGCCTCCGGGGCGATGGGGGGACTACTTGACGACGAGTTCAGCTTCGATGTAATGCCTCCCAAGGATAAAGCAGAGCAGATGGATTTTATCGAGAGAATTCGGGAGGGCTACTCTTTGGCCCTGACGGAAGGGCTGGATGTCGTTTTTTCCATTTCCAGTATTATGGTGGCGATAGGGGAGCAGTTCAGCCAGGGTGCATCCACCAGCCTTTCCTCCATGCGTTCCCGGCCCAGGGCTGCACCGCGCCTGGCCAAGGCGCTGGTTAAAAGCAAGCTGGCGGGGCGACCGCCGCTGCCTCGGGATGTATGGAACCTAAAATCATTACTCACTGCAGGCATGGACACCAGCATACTGAGGGAGAAGCTGAAGCATTATTGGGGCAGGTACCCCTTCGAGATGTACGCTTCCACGGAGATGCTTATGGCTGCCCTACAGACGTGGGACTATAAAGACATGATCTTTGTTCCCACTATCGGTTTCTACGAGTTTATTCCTGAAGAGGAGCATCAAAAAGCAAAGATGTACCGGAGCTATCGACCGCGCACCCTGCTCCTGAACGAGGTCGAGGCGGGGCAGCGATATGAGATCGTGTTTACCAGCCTTCAGGGAGGGCCGTTTGTCCGCTACCGGATCGGCGACTGGCTTGAGATAACGGCGCTGCGCAATGAGGAGCTGAATATCAATCTACCACAGGTAACCTTTTATGGCCGCTGCGATGACATTCTGGATATAGGCGGTTTTACCCGCCTCACCGAGAAAACGCTGTGGCAGGCAATAGAGAACTCGGGGATCGGTTACAGTGGATGGACGGTGCGTAAGGAAGTGAATGGGAGTGAGCCTATTCTTCATATATATATAGAGTTGAAGCGGCAGGGTAAGACTGCCGAGGAGGCCAAGATTGCCGTTCATCAAAGCTTGAAAGAAATAAACACTGATTGGGCTGACCTGGAGCAGATGCTTGGCTGGCAGCCATTGGAAGTAACGCTGCTGCCGGAAGGGGCATTTGGCAGGTATATGTTGGAGAAGCAAGCTGCCGGCGCTGACCTTGCCCACCTCAAGCCGCCACAAATGAATGCCTCAGACGATACGATAGAGAATCTTCTGCGAATACCTCTAAGTAAAGCGGGTGGTGGTAGTGAATATTAGCCACTCACTGATTCCTCTCCTTGCCTGCGGCAGCTTTGTTGTGCTCATCGTATTGGTGGTGCGACAGAACTGGCATAGCAGGGTGAACCAGCTCTTTATCTGGTATGTTTTTTGTCTGGCGGCATGGGCCTTTGGCTCCTTCATGGCATACGCTGATTTAACTATGACCACCTATTTCTGGAACAGTTTCCTGGTTGTTCCTCCAACCTTTGCTTTTGTGGCTTTATATCATTTTGTATGTGTCTACCTTAATAAACCTGTTTCCAGGTTAATGGTCTCTATAGGCTATGGAGCGTGCTTTCTCTTCGCCATTGCTGCTGCCTTGGGTTGGGCTGTAAAGGATGCATATATCGGGAGTGACGGGAGCTATTATCTTGAGTTGGGATGGGCTACCTATGCCATAATGCCCATCCTCCCTTTCTTCGTGGGGGCGGCGATCTTCAATTTAGTGCAGGCGTATCGCGGGGAGAAGGATCCCTATGCCCGCAACCGGATCGCCTATCCATTAGCCGGCATCTCTATTACCCTGCTGCTCTCATTGTCAAATTTCCTCCCCGGGTGGAAGTATTATCCTGTTGACCAGCTAGGCAACCTGATCAATGCTGCCATACTCTCCTATGCTATTCTCAGATTCAGGCTCCTCGATATTAATGTCGTCTTGAGGGGTGGGCTGCGTTATGCCATCCAATCCATGATTATCGCCGGCGTTCTCCTTCTGGTGGGCGTAGCTTATTTCGCAGCCAGTGATACTATTGATAGCGTAAACTGGGGCCTGGCGGTCGGCGTAGCGATTCTCCTTGCCATCATCTTCCAACTGCTGATTCGGTGGATGCGAAAGCCGGTTGGAGGAATGTTTGGTGGAGCAGACAACACTTATCGGCAGATGCTCCGCGGCACCAGCGGTGCCCTTAGCTCCATGCCCGAGCTGGAGGATCAGGCGATCTGGTTGATGGATAACCTAATGGGGACAGTTGGGGCGCAAAAGGGGGGATTGTTTGTATTAGATGAAGATAAAAAGCGTTATATCCCCCGGGCGCTGCGGGGCTACGATAGCACGGTGTTGATGCAGATGTATATGGAGAGCGACAACCCGGCGGTGGGATACTTAGCAAAAATGGATCACTGCTTAACTGCGGGTGACCTGGAGCGGGTGCCCCAGCTTCGCGCCATGTGGAAAAAGGAGCGGGAGCAGTTAGCGGAACTGGAAGCCAGTGTGCTGGTTCCAGTGAAGTCCAAAGATAGATTGATCGGAGTGATTCTGCTAGGTCCAAAATTGTCCGAGAAGGCCTATACCGTCGATGATCTGGATTTCCTTTTCGGTGTAGCTAATCAGGCTGCGGTCGCCATCGAGAATACCAGACTGTATCAGGAGGCTAAGGATAAGGCTGATTGGATCGATATGATCAGCAGGCTAACCAGGATTATCGGTACCAGTCTGGACATGAACGAAGTGTACGAGACCTTTACCGAAGCGTTAAAGAAGCTGGTCGGGTTTGACCGTATCAGCATCGGGCTGGTCGATGGAGATAGCTTAAGGTTCCTGGCAGTGTCCTCGCATGTCCCTACAGAGTTGGATATTGGGGACACTATTCCACTGAAGAAGTCGGTTGCTGCGTGGGTTATAGCTCATGAAAGCACCAATATTGAGAACGATTTCACCCAGGAGAGGCAGTTCGCTGTGGATGAAATCCACTTGCGGGATGGGTTGAGGTCGGCTATACGGGTGCCCCTCATCTCCAAGGGGGAGATATTTGGCACCTTAAACCTGACCAGCTGTAGCCCTGGTGCTTACGGGGAAAGGGAGCAAAAAATTCTGGAGCAGATTGCAGGCCATGTAGCCGTGGCTGTCCAGAACGCGCAACTTTATGACGAGGCAAAGCGAGCCTATGAGGAGACCAGGCGCGCTTATGATGAATTAAACGCGGCTCAGGAGTACATGATTCGGTCGGAAAAGCTCAGGGCCCTGGGCGAGATGGCGGGAGGCGTGGCCCACGACTTCAATAACATATTAACTATCATTTTGGGTCGGGCTCAGTTGGCTATAGAGAGTGTAGATGATCCAGTACTTAAAAAAAGTCTGACCGCTATCGAGCAAGCTGCCATTGATGGAGCCACTACGGTACGCAGTCTTCAGGAGTTTACCCGGGTCAGAAAGGATCGGATCTCCGACTCCGTTAACGTGAGCCATATGGTGATGAGCGCTTTACAGATGGCAGAACCCCGCTTGAGGGAAAGAAGGGAAAAAGATGGTATAGCGATTGAAGTCAGCACAGAGTTGAGTGCGGCAGAATCGGTGCTGGGGGATATAGCTGAGCTAAGAGAGGCGCTGATCAATATAATCTTCAATGCTGTGGATGCTATGCCTGAGGGTGGTAAGATTAGCATTAAGGCATGGCGCGAGGATAGGCAGGTAGTTCTCTCTATTGCCGACACCGGTGTTGGGATGTCAGATCAGACGAAAGACAATGTTTTCGATCCCTACTTTACTACCAAGGGGCCTAGTGGTATGGGGCTGGGGCTTAGTATGGCCTACGGTATTATCACCAGGCATGGTGGAGACATCGGTGTCGAAAGCAGTCTGGGCAAAGGGACTACCTTTTATATTAGGTTACCGTTAGGAGGTGAAGAGATGCAAAACGGGTCTTCTTCTGATTCACTTAATGCTGCGGGGAAAGCGAAAATACTGTTGGTCGATGACGATCCCAATGTTAACGAGGTTCTTGAGTTGATGCTCTCCCAGATAGGGTATGAGGTAACGGCAGTTTCTCATGGGCAGGAAGCCATCACCCTATTTATGCAGGGTTACTATGACCTGGTAATCACTGATCTTGGGATGCCAGATGTTTCAGGCTGGGATGTAGCTAAGGCGGTCAAGCAAAAGAGCCCGGAGACGCCGGTCGTTCTTATCACTGGCTGGGGGGTTCAGGTGGATAGCGCGCAGAGGGACAAAGTCGGCGTCGACGGTGTTATTGCCAAGCCCTTTAGCAGACAGACCCTTTCAGATGAGATGGTGAGGTTGCTAAAGAATGGTAAGTAGTTGATAATGGGCTAATTGTGTCAATCGAGGGGGTGATAAGTGATGAAACAGGATAAAATCCTTATTGTTGATGACCAGCCTGCAGAGCTGGATATGATGAAGGATATCCTTGATTGTGATAGGTATGCGATAGTGGCTGTGGGCAGTGGAGAGGAAGCCTTGCAGCTAGCGAACCAGGGCTTTGACCTGCTCTTGACCGATATCGTAATGCCTCACATGGAGGGGCTGGAGCTGATTAAAGCATTTCAGGAGGTTAGCCCGGATGCCGTGACCATACTAGTCACCGCTTATGCTGGTATTGAAACGGCGCGGGCAGCAATGCAATATGGGGCATATGATTATATTGTTAAGCCCTTTGATCAAACTGAGCTCCGTAGTGCCGTGGCCAAGGCCTTGGAGCGAAAGAAGCTTGCCGATGAGAACCTGCGTCTGAAAGATCTCGTTGGGCTATACAAGGTAAGCCAATCCATGGCCAGCAACCAGGATCAGACAGAGGTGCTTAAATCTATTCTCGATAATGGCATCAGTCAGACAAAGTCGAGTGGCGGTTCCATTCTCCTTTTCGATAGCCTGAAGCGCGGTTTAGTCATCGCTACCTCTGCTGGGTCATGGGAGATCGTCGCTCGATTCAGCAACGCATTGCTTGAAAGCGGCATCTGGTACGGGATCAAGGATATGGAGGAGGCCGTGCTCTTTACCGATGTCGAACAGCATCCCCTTTTTGAGCGGATTAGCCAGCACTATCCCAGTCGCCAATTCTTATCCCGTGAAGCTGAAGGCGTGGAGATATTGTTGCAACCGATAAGGAGCGGCAGCGAGGTTCTCGGTCTACTCAATGTATTCCGAGAGAGAGCACCCGGATTATTTGTAGACGCGGATCTCGAGCTATTGACTATCCTGGCTGCTCAGAGTGGTGCCTTGATAAAAAGCCGTCAGCTGTTTGCTGAGTTGGAGGATGGCTCATTTCACGTTCTTTGTTCGTTAGCCTCCTGGGTCGATAACAGGAGCCTCTATACTCAGGGGCACATGAAAAAGGTAGCTGAGCTGAGCGAGCAGCTAGCTTCGGCGATTTCCCTGAGCGAGGTGGAGATGAAGGCGATAAAACAGGGGGCTATGATTCATGATATTGGGATGATCGGGGTCAGCGATTCGATTCTGAATAAGCCTGGCGAACTCAGTCCCCAAGAATGGGATATAGTGAAACTTCACCCGGTCATTGGAGACGAGATCATAAGTCCTCTGGGCTTCATGTCCGAAGCGCGCTACATTGTAAAGCATCATCACGAACGCTTAGACAGTAGCGGATACCCGGATGCTCTTTCAGGTAAGCAAATAACCAGTGGGCTCAAGGTAGTATCTCTATGCGATGCCTATGATACTATGACATCTCCTCGCCCTTGGCGACCGGCGCTTTCCCGAGAGGATGCTATCGCTAAGTTACAGGAGGAGAAGGGCGCAAAATTTGACCCGGAGATAACAGACACTTTTATTAATATGATGAGTGAAAGGAAATAGGCTTATGGCCAGTCAGCAACTTTATGATGGGGAAGGTATCCATTCCGAGTGCAAGCGGGTGGAGGAGGCGCTTAAGAAGAGCGAGGAATGGTTGCAGGACTTCCTAGACAACGCCAACGATCTTATTCAGAGCGTAGCCCTCGATGGCCGACTGCTGTATGTGAACCGGAAATGGCGGGAGATACTGGGATATACG
>JAIWEW010000018.1:0-2925 GCA_048632005.1 bacterium | reverse complement strand
CAGCGCAAGAGGGCAGAGGAGATCTCAAAAGATGGTGAGATATTGTACCGTTTACTTGCTGAGAACGTAACAGATGTCATGTGGATCATGGATATGGACTTGCGGTTTACCTACCTCAGTCCATCCATCACGCGTCAGATAGGCTACAGCGTTGAGGAAGCGATGGCACTTAGCCTGGAAGAAATCCTGACTTCTGCCTCTGTTGAGATTGCCCTGAAGGCTTTTACCGAAGAGATGGCCATAGAGAACATAGAGCAAAAGGACCTATCCAGGTCGCGGACGCTGGAGTTGGAGCAATGTTGCAAAGACGGTTCCACAATTTGGACCGAGCTAGAAGTAACCTTCCTGCGTGACTCAAATGGCAATGCTAATGGGATTCTGGGAGTATCACGCGATATCACTGAGCGCAAGCGGGCGGAGGAGGAAAAACTTCGTGCAATGACAGAAAGGGCGGCATTGATTGATGCTATGGGTGAGGGATTGCTGATAATAAGCATGGAGGGGGAAGTAATCTCCTGCAACCCCGCCTTAGAAAGGTTATGCGGCTATACAAAAGACTATCTTATCGGCAAAGATGGCGCCGGTTTGATAAACATACTTGTTAAGTCAGAGGATCGTGAAAGGCTGTCAGAGAAGTTCGCCGCTGCACTAACGGCGGGTATTTCTGGTGATGAATATTTCACTCTCATTTCCAGGGATGGCCGAGACATACCAGTTACTACAACAGAAACGCTTGTAGTGGATGGAAAAGGAAATCCCACCGCCATAATAGCGATGTTCAAGGACATCACCGGTATCAGGCAGGCGGAGACGGCGCAGTGGGAGAGCCAGGAACGGTTGCAGGACTTCCTGGATAACGCCAACGACCTTATCCAGAGCGTAGCCCCCGATGGCCGACTGCTGTATGTGAACCGGAAATGGCGGGAGACACTGGGATATACGGAAGGGGAGATCGCCGGCCTCTCGTTGTTCGACATCATTCACCCCGACAGCCTGGCGCACTGTAAGGAGGTATTCCAGCGTGTGATAGCCGGCGAAAGGGTTAATCACATTGAAGCCAAATTCGTAGCCAAGGATGGCGGGGTGATCATGGTCGAGGGAAGTGCCAATTGTCGCTTCGAGGATGGTAATCCCATTGCTACACGTGGCATTTTCCGCGACATCACCGAGCGCAAGATAGCAGAGGAGGCGCTGCGGGAGAGCGAGCAGCGCTATCGCTTGCTGGCTGATAACGTGACGGATGTCATCTCCATTATGGATATGAACATGCGGCATATCTATGTCAGTCCCTCCATAGAGCGGCTGCGAGGCTACAGTGTTGAGGAAGCACTGGCCGAAACGATAGAGGATTTCTTAACTCCCGCCTCACTTGAGGTTGCTATGGAAGCTCTGGCTGAGGAAATGGCCATAGAAAATCAGGAGCAAAAGGATCTCTTCAGGACGCGAACGCTGGAGCTGGAGATGACCTGCAAGGACGGTTCCACGGTGTGGACAGAGAACATAGTATCTCCCCTGCGTGACCAGGATGGCCAACTTATTGGCATTGTGGGAGTCGCCCGCGATATCAGCGAGCGCAAGCGGGCGGAGGATGCGTTACGTGATAGCGAGGAGAAGTTACGCAGCTTTATGGATTCAGCAACTGATTTCTTCACCATCTGGGATTCAGAGCTCAACATGATTGACCTGAATGAAGCTTCGCTGAGATATCCAACGATTCGTCATCCCGATGGGGCTAAGAAAGAGGATTTCATTGGGAGAAACATCCTGGATCTGGATCCTGATATTAAGGAAAGAGGCAGATACGACCAATATCTTGAAGTTATCAAAACCGGAAAGCCTTTGTTCTTTGAGGATGTTGTCTGTCGCCCCAAGCTTGGCGATGTTCACCTGTCAGTAAGGGCTTTTAAGGTGGGTGATGGCCTGGGGCTCCTTACGATGGACATGACCGAGTATAAGCGGACGGATGACATGCTGCGACAGGCGGAGAAGCTGAGGGCGTTGGGTGAGATGGCCGGTGGGGTGGCTCACGATTTCAACAACATCCTGTCGGTAGTCCTGGGCCGGGCCCAGTTGGCTTTGGCGGATGTAAAAGACGAGAAGGCAAGGAGAAGTATAGAAATCATTGAGCAAACCGCTCTGGACGCTGCCGCGATGGTACGCCGTCTTCGAGAAGTAGCTGTGGTAAAGGGGGAGCGCTCTTTCGATGAGATAGATTTGAATCAATTGATAGAAGATGCAATGCAGATGGTAGAATCCCGACGTCTGGAACTCGAGGAGACGGCGGGTGTAACGATCGAGATTCATTCGGAGCGGAACGAGGTGGCTCCCGCGGCTGGGGATGCAGCCGAACTGAGGGAGGCACTGGTCAATATTCTCTTCAACGCTATGGATGCCATGCCCGAGGGGGGCAATATAACGATGGAGAGCAGACAGGAGGATAGTTCGGTAGTTCTATCCGTCAGCGATACGGGTACGGGCATTCCTGAGGAGATAAGAGGGAAGCTGTTCGATCCTTTCTTCAGCACGAAAGCCTCCAAAGGTTCCGGGCTGGGGCTGAGTGTGACTATGGGTATTATTACCAAGCATGGTGGGAGCATCGATGTTGAAAGCACTCAGGGGGAAGGAACCACCTTCCATATCAGGTTGCCGATCGCCAACTGTGTTGCCAAGGGATCATGCTCTAAGAGCAAACCACCTATTGTAAAGCGTTCAAGGATACTCCTGGTCGATGATGATCCGGAGGTTAGTGATATTATCGGGCTCACGCTTGAACATCTAGGTCACCGGGTAACGGTGGTTACCAGTGGAGGGGAAGCGCTCAGCGCCTTTGAGAGGAATAACTATGGGCTGGTAATCACTGACTTGGGGATGCCTGATGTATCTGGGCTCGATGTTGCCAGGTCTGTCAAAGCGATGAAGCCTAAT